>DATLUW010000315.1:0-3986 GCA_035577825.1 Actinomycetota bacterium
GATCGGCGAACACCAGCTTGTGGCGCCGCACGGTCTCGACCGGCAGCTCCACGCCGGCCAGCCCGGCGACCCCTCCCGACAGCGGCCCGCAGGCGATCACGGCGCGTTCGCAGGCGATCGTTCCCCGCGAGGTCTCGACGCCGGTGAGTCGCCCGCCCTTGTGCATGAACCCGGTCACCCGCGTGTCCAGCGCCACGTCCGCCCTGCTGCCCTTCACGAACCCCAGCGTGAGCTCCTTTGGATCGAGGAACCCGTCGCCGGCCCGGAACCGCGCCTGGACTACCTCGGGCGCAACGAACGGAAACCGCTTGCGCACCTCGTCGCCGTCCAGCAGCTCGACGTCGGCCAGGCCCCAGCCGTGCTGGCGCTCCACCAGCGAGCGCTGCCACGCGGCCTTGTCGGGGTCGGTCGTGGCGAACAGGTAACCCTGCTGCCGCACGGCAGGGTCGTGGTCGGTCTGGCCCGTTCGCTCCGCGAAGTGCAGGAAGAGGTCGACCGACTCCCGAATCAGCGCGATCTCCTCCGGATTGTCGAACTGCAGCCGGAACGCGCCGGTCGCGACCGGCGTGGTGAGCGTGCAGAGCGCCGGGCGGGCCTCGACGATGAGCGGACGCAGCCCGGCCCGCGCGGCGTGGAAGGCCGTCGCGGCCCCGCTCACGCCACCGCCCACCACCACCAGCTCCGCCGTCCGTGGCACGTCGCCCATGTGCGAGCCCGAACGCTACCGCGCGTGAGCTTCCCCGGACGCGGGAACGATTCCACGTGGACATGCCGACCAGGCGAACGGACGACACGCTCGCTACCTACCGGGCCAAGCGGAACTTCGCGAAGACGCCCGAGCCGAAGGCGGCCCGCGGACGGCGCCGGAAGGAGCCGCGGTTCGTCATCCAGCAGCACGACGCGACCGCGATGCACTACGACTTCCGGCTGGAGGCCGGCGGGGTGCTGAAGTCGTGGGCGGTCCCGCGCGGTCCCTCGACCAACCCGCGCGACAAGCGGCTCGCGATGCCGACCGAGGACCACCCGATGGCGTACGGCTCGTTCGAGGGCGTGATCCCGAAGGGCCAGTACGGCGCGGGTCCGGTGATCGTGTGGGACGCCGGCACCTACCGGAACCTCACCGAACGGAACGGCGAGGAGGTGCCGATGGAGGAGGCGCTCCGCCGCGGCCACGCGAAGTTCTGGCTGGAGGGGCACAAGCTCCGCGGCGGCTGGGCGCTCACGCGGACGCCGGTCGGCGGGACCGCCCGCGAGAAGTGGCTGCTCGTGAAGCTGAAGGACGATGAGGCCGACGCCCGCCGCAACCCCGTCTCAACGCAGCCGGAGTCGGTCGTCTCCGGCCGGACGATCGCCGACATGCGGCGGGGGGGCCCGGCGTGACATCGTTCGCGACGTGACCGTCGACGTCGCCGCGCTCGTTCCCGCGCAGCATCGTTCGCTGCTGCGGCGGGCGAAGCAGCCGGACTGGATCCCACCGATGCTGGCCACGCTCACCGAGCGCAGGTTCAGCGACCCGGACTGGATCTACGAACGCAAGCTCGACGGCGTTCGCTGTCTGGGGTTCGTCCACGGCCGCAAGGTCCAGCTGCTGACCAGGAACAAGCTCAGCGCGAACTCCTCGTACCCGGAGGTGGCCGACGCGCTCGCGGAGCAGGAACTGGACATGGTCGTCGACGGCGAGGTCGTCGCGTTCCGGGGACGTGAGTCGAGCTTCGAGCTGCTGCAGCGCCGGATGCACGTCCAGGACCCGGCGAAGTCCTGGCGATCGAAGGTCCACGTCGTGCTGGTGGCGTTCGACATCCTCCACGCCGGCGGGTTCGACTGCCGGGATCTCCCGCTCCGCGAACGGAAGTCGTTGCTGCGCAAGCTCCTCCGCACGGGCGAGGCGCTCCGGATCAGCACCCACCGGAACCGCGACGGCGAGGCGTTCTACGACGAGGCCTGCCGCCGCGGGTGGGAGGGCCTGATCGCGAAGCGCGCGGACGCCACCTACCAGGGGAGGCGGTCGAACGACTGGCTGAAGTTCAAGTGTGTGAACGAACAGGAGCTCGTGATCGCCGGGTGGACCGAGCCGAAGGGCTCGCGGACGTCGTTCGGCGCGCTGCTGCTCGGCTACCACGACGCCGGCGAGTACCGGTACGGCGGCAAGGTCGGGACGGGGTTCGATCGCGCGACGCTCGGCGATCTGCTGGCGCGGATGCAGCCGCTCGAACGCGACACGCCGCCGTTCGCGAAGACGAAGGGCCTGCCGCGGCTCGGCGTCCACTGGATCGAACCCGAGCTGGTCGCGCAGGTCGGGTTTGCGGAGTGGACGGCCGACGGGCAGCTCAGGCACCCGCGGTTCCTCGGGCTCCGCGAGGACAAGTCGCCGGCGGACGTCGTCCGGGAGCGCCCGGCCCGCTGAGCGGGGACGCGTCGCGGACTGCTGGGACAATCGGGTTCACCATGGCGAAGGTTCGCGAACGACCCCTCGAGCTCGAACGCCGCCCCGGCCTCCACGCGACCCCGCTGGGGCTGGCCGCGGTCGCCGTGCCGGTGATCGGGTGGTCGTTCGCCAACACGATCGTCAAGCTCACGCCGGTCCCGGTCATCGAGTTCACGTTCTACCGGCTGTGGATCGGCACGCTGTGCATGCTGATCGTCTCGGCCGTGGCGCGGCGGCGGCTGACGTGGCGGATCGTGAAGGCCTCGGCGCCCGCGGGCGTCCTGTTCGCCCTCAACCTCATCCTGTTCTTCGAGGCCATCCGTCACACGGGCGTGGCCGACGTGCTGCTGATCGCGGCGCTGCAGCCGGCGCTGGTCCTGGTGGTCGCCGGGCGGTGGTTCGGCGAACAGCCCACCCGGCGGGACATCACGTGGTCGATGGTCTCCGTGGGCTGCGTGGCGCTGTCGATCGTCGGATCGAGCGAGAACGCCGTGTGGAGCCTGGGCGGCGATCTGCTGGCCGTCGGCGCGCTGTTCGTGTTCACCGCGTACTTCCTGCTGTCGAAGCGCGTGCGGGAGGACGTCCAGGCGATCCAGTACATGACCACCGTGACCCTGGTGGCCGCGATCGTGATCACGCCGGTGGCGGTGGCCACGGGGGACGGGTTCGGCGGGTTCCGGCCGGACGACTGGATGCTGCTGGCGCTGTTCGTCGTCGCCGCCCAGGCCGGCCACCTGTCGGTCGCGTGGGCGCACTCCCACGTCGACGTGACGGTGTCCTCGCTGCTCATCCTGGGCGAACCGGTGATGTCCGCGATCGCCGCCCTGATCCTGCTCGGCGAACCGCTCACCGTGCTGCAGGTGGCCGGCGGGCTCCTGGCGATCGCCGCGGTGGGTTCGGTGGTGTGGCGGGCCACCCGGCGGGAGTCGGTCGACCTGCCGATGGAGACCGCGCCCGAGTGAGCACGTACTTCGTCTCCGGCGGTTCGGGCTTCGTCGGCGGCAGGGTGATCCGCGACCTCCGCGCCAGGGGCGACGCCGTGTACGCGCTGGCCCGCACGCCGAAGGCCGCCGAACGGATCCGCCGTGCCGGCGCCGAGCCGGTCGACGGCGAGCTCGAGGACCCCGAGGCGCTCCGCGACGGCATGCGCGGCGCGGACGTCGTGATCCACGCCGGCGCCAAAGTGGACGACTGGGGCCGCGCCGCCGAGTTCGAACGCGTCAACGTCGAGGGAACCCGCAACGTGCTGTGGGCCATGCGCCAGGCGGGCGTTCCCCGGGTCGTGTTCGTCTCTCCGGTCACGGTGCTCGCCGCCGGCCGGCCGCTGGTCCGGGTGGACGAGTCGACGCCCGCTCCGCACCGGGCGCTCGGCTGGTACCACCGCTCCAAGCTCGAGTCGGAACGTGCGCTGTTCGGATCGGATGGCGAGGGGCTGGAGGCGATCGTGGTCCGGTTCGCGATGGCGTGGGGGCCGGGCGACCGGCCCACGATCGCCTCCAGCCCCTCGCCATCCGATCCGAACAGCGCACGTTCCGACTCGAGCTTGGAGCGGTGGTACCAG
>DATLUW010000316.1:0-9064 GCA_035577825.1 Actinomycetota bacterium
GGGGAGCCACATGGAGAGGATGTCGGGGTGCTGGTTGGTCAGCCGCGACGTGAGCAGGTACCCCCGCGTCGCGAACAGCACGCACACCGCGACGAGCAGCGGTCCGGCGAACGGCGACAGCCGGCGGTCGAACCGGTGCAGCGCCGTCTGCGGTTCGATCGGGATCGCGGACGGGGGGTCGTGCGGGGACGTCCGGGTCGCGAAATCGTCCCGAGGTGTCGACATACTGGCGTTGTTCTCCTGATCTGCTGCGGCCAGGCGCCTGGGGCAACGACGCCTGGAGGCCCTGCCGACGTGCGGTTTTGCCGCCTCCTGCGGGACCGGACAATCTTACGATCGGGCGCTCCGGAAGCGACCGGCGGTCGGCTCGGGAGGCTTCGGCAGCGGCGTCCCGGGACGAGCGCGTAGGATGGATTTCCGGGGTCCCGCGAACGTTCGTCTTCGGGGGACCCTCGCCGCGAACCGACCGCACCGAAGGAGTCTGGCCATGGACACCGCCACGCAGGTCGAGGACCGCGAGGCCCTCGTCGAGCGGCTCACCGACATCGCCCGCAACCTCCGCGTCACGGACATCGAGATGCTGACGAAGGCCGGCTCGGGCCATCCGGGCGGCACGCTGTCCGCGTCCGACATGGTGGCCGCGCTGTACTTCTACAAACTCCGGCTGAAGCCCGAGGAGCCGCACTGGGACGGCCGGGACCGGTTCGTGCTCTCGAAGGGGCACTGCATCCCGATCGTGTACGCCGCGCTCGCCAAGCTCGGGTTCTTTCCCGAGGAGCAGCTCATGACGCTCCGGAAGTTCGGGTCGCCGCTGCAGGGGCACCCCGACCGGATCCGGTGTCCGGGCATCGAGGCGGCGACCGGTTCGCTCGGGCAGGGGTTGTCGATGGCCGTCGGGATGGCGATCGCCGGCAAGCTCGACGCATCCGACTGGCGGGTGTACTGCATGCTCGGCGACGGCGAGTCGCAGGCCGGCCAGCTGTGGGAGGCCGCGATGCTCGGCGGCCGCCACGCCCTGTCGAACCTCTGCGTGATCCTCGACCAGAACCAGGTCCAGCAGTCCGACAAGGTCGTGAACATCCTCGACATCGACCCCGTCGTCGCGAAGTGGCGCGACTTCGGATGGCACGTCCGCGAGATCGACGGCCACGACATGGCGCAGGTGGTCGACGCCCTGGACGAGGCCGAGATGGTGCAGGACCGGGGTTCGGTCATCGTGTCGCATACGGTGAAGGGCCACGGCGTGTCGTGGATGGAGCTCAACCCCGACTGGCACGGCAAGGCACCCAACGAGCAGCAGGCCGCGATCGCGATCGCCGAGCTGAAGGGCGAGATCGACGCCGAGGAGTCCACTCGGCGCTTCGAGGCCCTTGAAGGGAGCAAGTGATGGGGAAGGCGACGCGCGAGGCGTTCGGCGAGGCGCTTGTCGAGGTCGGGAGCGATCCCAAGCACGTCGTGCTCGACGGCGACCTCATGAAGTCGAACTTCACCTACCTGTTCAAGGAGGCCTACCCGGAGCGGTTCGTCGAGTGCGGCATCGCCGAGTCGAACATGGTCGGCGTGGCGGCCGGGCTCGCGCTGTCCGGCAAGGTCGCCTGGGCGTCGTCGTTCTCGTGCTTCATCGCGGGGCGGCTCGAGACCGTCCGGATGTCGGTCGGCTACAACGAGGCGAACGTCCGGATCGCCGGGACGCACGCCGGGATCGGAATCGGCGACGACGGCGCGTCGCAGATGGCGCTCGAGGACGTCGCCGCCATGCGCGCGCTGCCCAACATGGCGGTCATCCAGCCGTGTGACGAGGCCGAGACGGTCGCCGCAGTTCGGTATCTGGCCGACGAGCACGTCGGGCCGGCGTTCCTGCGGCTCACGCGGCAGAAGCTCGACGACGTGCACGGCGACGGGTACGCCTTCGAGTTCGGGAAGGTCGAGACGCTCCGTGACGGGTCCGACGTCGTGCTGTTCGGGAGCGGGGCGACCGTGCAGGAGGCGCTGAGAGCCGCCGACGATCTCGCCGGCGATGGCATCTCCGCCCGGGTGGTCAACGTTCACACCCTGGCGCCGTTGGACGCCGAGGGCATCGTCGCGGCCGCGGAGGCCGGCGGCCGGAGGGCGGTCAGCGTCGAAGATCACAACGTGAACGGCGGGCTGGGCTCGGCGGTGGCGGAGGCCTTGGCGCAAGCGGGTTCGGGCACGCGGCTCACGATCCTCGGCTGCCGCGACTACGGGCAGTCCGGGTCGTCGGAGGAGCTGTACGACGCGTACGGCATCTCGGCCAAGCACGTGGCGGAGGCCGCGAGGGCGCTCGCCAACGCCTGAGCCGCCGCCAGCCGTCGGCGATCCGGCGAGCGCCGTCGGAAGCCGGTGGCCTCGTTCCATGTGGTACATCCTTCGGCGTCATGCGTTCCAGGCGTCCGCTCGTGGCGTGGTCCCTGCTGGTGACTGCCTCGCTCGGTGCGTGCGCGACGCCGTCGAGCGGGGGGACGGGCGAGCCGTTGCCGAGCATCATCCTCAGCCCGCAGCACGAGGCCGCGCAGAGCTGTCCGAACGGCGGGATCCCCGGCCCGCAGGTTCGCCCGGACCAGGTCGGGAGTGTGCTCGACGACCATGTGCCCCACGAGCTGCCGCCGAGCGACTTCGGCCTGGCGGCCGCGTGGGGGCCGGTCGGGGGGAGCGCCACGGCAGGCGCGGTCTGGGTCGATCCCCGATGCCGGGTCGTTCGCGTCGTGCTCGACCCCAATCAATCGGTCGGCGCCGGCCCGCAGGTCGGTGACTGGACGCTCACCAGCAGCCAGCCCTGCGTGGGTGGTCTGCTCCGGGGCGCCTCGTGCCTCGAATACCGCGCCGAGGTCGACGGCGGCACGCTCGTGCTCTCCACGATCGGCCTGGCCCGTGAGGAGGGCGACGCCGTCGCCAACTCGATCCCGATCTAGCGACACCCCCGCTGACCTGCGGATTCGTACCGTCCACCAACCAATTCCGGGTAGCGATGTGTTTCCGTAGCCTGAAGGCCCCTGCTAGACTCGGCCAGCCCCCCAGACCTTCCCCAAGCGCGCACACATGATCAAGTTCGAGCACGTCACGAAGCTGTACAAGGATTCGGTCGTCGCCCTCTCCGACGTCAGCCTGGAGATCGCGAAGGGCGAGTTCGTCTTCATCGTCGGCCCGTCGGGCTCCGGCAAGTCGACCTTCATCCGCACCCTGCTCAAGGAGGAGGAACCCTCCCAGGGTTCGATCTGGGTGGCCGGGAAGAACATCACCAAGCTCTCCCGGTGGAAGGTCCCCGAGCTCCGCAGGAACATCGGGACGGTGTTCCAGGACTTCAAGCTCCTGCCGAACAAGACCGTGTTCCAGAACGTGGCCTTCGCGCTCGAGGTGATCGGCAAGCCCAAGCACGTCATCGACCAGCGCGTGCCCGAGATCATCGAGCTGGTCGGCCTCGGCGACAAGCTCAACAACTACCCGGACGAGCTCTCGGGCGGCGAGCAGCAGCGGGTCAGCGTGGCCCGCGCGTTCGTCAACCGGCCGCTCATCCTGCTGGCCGACGAGCCCACAGGGAACCTCGACCCCGCCACGTCGGTCGAGATCATGAAGCTGCTCGACCGCATCAACCGCATCGGAACGACCGTGCTGATGGCCACGCACGACAACGCGATCGTCGACGCCATGCGCCGCCGGGTGATCGAGCTCGACGGCGGCAAGGTGGTCCGCGACCAGTCGCGAGGGGTGTACGGATATGGCGCGTAGATCGAGCTACTACTTCCGGGAGACGATCTCGGGGATCCAGCGCAACGGGCTGATCACGTTCGCGGCGATCGCGACGGTGTTCATCTCGCTGTTCTTGTTCGGGGGCGCGCAGCTCATCGGCCGGCAGATCGGCCTGGCGGTCGACGCGCAGACCGAGAAGGTCGAGATCGCGGTCTACCTGAATGACGACATCTCGCAGGCTGACCTCGACGCCCTGCGCAACCAGCTGAACCACATGCCCGAGGTGGCGAACCTCCGCTACGAGTCGAAGGACGAGGCATACCACCGTTTCCTGACGCTCTTCGCGAACCAGCCCGACCTCATCAACAACACGCGCAAGGACGCCCTCCCGGCGTCGTTCCGCGTGAAGCTCGTCAACCCGGACACGCAGATCGACAGCATCCGGGCGCAGGTCGGCAACGCGCCCGGCGTCGAGTCCGTGCAGGACCAGCGCGACCTGCTGAACAAGCTGTTCGCGATCTCGAACGTTCTGAAGACGGGCGCCTATGTCGCGTCGATCGTCATGCTGATCGCCGCCATCGCCCTGATCGGGAACACCGTGCGCATGGCCGTGTTCGCCCGGCGCAAGGAGATCGGGATCATGCGCCTGGTCGGCGCCACGAACTGGTTCATCCGCGTGCCGTTCCTGGTCGAGGGGATCGTGGCCGGCCTGATCGGGGCGGGACTCGCGATCGGGTTCCTGTTCATCCTGCAGCACGTGTTCTTCGCGTCGATCCACCAGACGATCCTGTTCCTGCCGCTCGTGGCGTCCGCGGACGTGTACCGGCTGGTTCCGTGGATCCTCGGGGCGGGCGTGCTGGTGGCGTTCCTGGCCAGCTACATGGCCATGCGGCGCTTCCTCGAGGTCTAGTGGCCCCCGGCAAGGCCGCCGGCGCGTCCGGGCAGGCCGGCCGCGACGGCAAGCGCGTGGTCGCCTCCAACCGGCGAGCCCGGTTCGACTACGAGCTGCTGGAGACGCTCGAGGCCGGCATCGCGCTTTCCGGGTCCGAGGTGAAGTCGCTCCGCACCGGCCACGCGTCGCTGGGGGAGGCGTTCGCGCGGGTGGAGGGCCGCGAGGTGTGGCTCGAGAACATGCACATCCCGCCGTACGAGCAGGGCGAGAAGCGCGGCTACGAGCCGCGACGGCGGCGAAAGCTGCTCATGCACCGCAAGGAGATCGACCGACTGGCCGGCGTGACGGCCGAGAAGGGCCTCACACTGGTGCCCATTCAGGTCTACTTCGTGCGGGGGCTGGTCAAGGTGCAGATCGGGGTCGGCCGCGGCAAGCAGCGCTTCGAGAAGCGTCAGGCCGTCATCGAACGCGAGGCGAAGCGCGAGATGGAGCGCGCCACCTCGCACCGCCGCGGCGGCTCCTAGGACGTTTCGGTCCCGCCCCGGCCGGGTACTCGGTCGTTCGAACCGGAGCAACCTCAGGCCTTCCGGCCGAGGGAGGGAACCCGCATGCCCGTGAGATTCCACTTCACCGTCATCGGCAAGTACGAGAGCCGCAGCGGTCACGAACCCCAGATCACCGCCAACGTCCTGGCGGGGTCGGGGTCGCACTTCGTGCACGCCGGGACGCTCACCATGAGCGAGTCCGAGTGGGCCGCCCTGATCGACGCCCTGCTGCGCGTGATCCCCGACGCCGTGGAGATCGAGGACGCCCGCCATCTGATCATCGACCCGGTGCTCTCGCCGGAGGACGGGCAGCAGACCCGCTCCGCCTAAGCACATCGCGGTCCTTGGGTTGCTCCGGCCGGGCGTCGCGCCTACTGTTCCCCGCGCCCGGACCCAAGGAGGACCCCATGCGGACCCGCACGTTCGCCGGCGCCGTCACTGCCGGAGTTGCCCTGACCCTCCTCCATGTCACCCCGGCCGTCGCGGCCGCGGGGGACCTCGACACCTCGTTCAGCTCGAACGGCAAGGAGAAGGTCGACGCCGCGTCAGGCGCCGTGGACGTCGCCATCCAGTCGAACGGGAAGATCGTGGCCGTCGGCTCGGACGGCACGAAGATGGTCGTGGTCCGGCTGACCACGAACGGCACCCTCGACCCCGCGTTCTCCGGCGACGGCGTCCTCCACGTGGGGTTCGGGAACGGGGGCGAGAGCGAGGCCTCGGGGGTGGCGATCGTCGACAGCGACATCGTCGTGGTCGGTACCCACTTCCCGGATTCCAGCACCGGTGACGTGAAGATGGCCGTGGCCCGGATCGACTCCGACGGCACCCTGGACGACACGTTCTCGAGCGACGGCAAGGAGTTGTTCGACCTGAGCGGCGACACGCGCGGCGGCGACGTGGCCGTCCAGTCGAACGGCCGGATCGTGTGCGTGGGCCGGGACGGCCACGACCTCCTGGTGGTTCGGTTCCTGTCGGACGGGACGCCTGACCCCTCGTTCGACGGCGACGGCTCGATCACCACCTCGTTCACCGATGACGTCGAGGGGATGGCGGTGGCGATCGATCCGGGGACGCAGGAGATCCTGGCGGGCGCGACGCACGTCGTGTCGGGGCAGACCGAGGACTTCGTCATCGCGCGCTACACCACGACCGGAACCCTGGACGACACCTGGAGCGACGACGGCAAGCGAACCGCGCAGACGACGTCGGAGGGCGGCCTCCAGTCGCTGGTCGTCGATTCGAGCAGCCGGGTCGTGGCGGTCGGCAGCACCGAGTCGAGTTCCCACGGGTTCCAGTTCGTCGTCCGGAGGTTCGACAACGACGGGACCTCGGACGACTCGTGGAGCGACGACGGCGTCGTCCAGGCGGGGTTCAAGCGGGGCGGTGAGTCGGCCGACGACTTCGCGTTCGACGTCGTCCTGCAGTCGAACGGGAAGGTCCTGGTGGCGGGGACGTCGCTCGACGGCGACCGGGAGTTCGCGGTGATGCGGTTCACCACGGACGGGCACCTCGACCACGGCTTCGGCGGGAGCGACGGCGCCGTCCTGACGTCGTTCAACCAGCAGGCCGGCGCGAACGCCCTCGACATCGACGACTCGAACGGCAGGATCGTCGTCGTGGGGAACGCGATCAAGGACGACCTCAGCCTCGACGGTATGGAGCTGGCGCGATACCTGGGATCCTGAACGGCCGGGTCAGGCGGAACAGGGTGGCGTCCGATGGTGTTCGTATACTTGCGTGACAACTCAATAGCGGGGGTGCACTGGCTTCGACTCGGGTGCTCACCGACCGGGAGAAGCGGGCCGAGGTCTCCGGATGCCTCGTTAAAAGCCGGAACCAACACAAGTGCCAACTCTGAGTTCGCACTCGCTGCTTAATTAAGTAGCCGTCCTCCCCGGACCGCCTGCGGCCGGGATCGGGACGTCACCTAGCAGGCTCACGTCGGTGGCTCCGTCCGGGGGCCATCGTCGGACATCTCACCCGGGCTGGCCGAAGGGAACTCCGTTCGCGGGACCCCCGAGGCGAGACCTGACCGCGGACTACGCCCGTAGAAGACCCGGCCGGTCATTCGAGGACAGGGGTTCGATTCCCCTCACCTCCACCAACGCAATGAATTCGAACCCGGCTCCCCACCCTGGGAGTCGGGTTCGTTTTCGATCAGGGCCAGCGTGTCGATCGCCGTCACCGCTCGGTAGTGAGAGTGTCCGATGTCGACGGCAACCGGCTCCAGCCGGATCGGCCCGAGGAACTGCCTGAGCAGGAGCGCGGAAGGCCCCGTGTTCCGCTCGAGGACGTCTTGGAGCCTTTCCAGCCGCTCTCGGATCCACTCGACCGGTGGTGCCCGGAAGACCATCTCCCGGGTCGAGCGCAGACCTTTCGGGTCCTCGGTGAGGTCTTCGACCCGACGTTCCGTCTCGACGAGGGCCTGGCCCAGCGCGCGACTCCCGCGGCCCCCCCGACGAACTCGATGAAGTTCGCAAGGCGCCGCTCCTCCGACGCGAGCTCTACCTCCTTGAGCCGGATGGTCTCCGGGAGGTCCGACCTCTGTTCCGTCACGGCTTTCGACCCTCGTGAGGATGCGCTCAACCTCGGCGGCGTCAGAGAGCCCGATCGCGGACGGCGGCCAGTTCGAGGATCGCGACGGCTCTCAGAGCGATTCCAGACCCAACGTCCCGCATACTTCTCGTTGTCGAGGATCCGGCTCACGGTGGCAGGCGACCAGCCCTTGCTGCTTCGAATCCGCCCCGGCACGCCCTCGCTGTTCAGCTGCCTGACGATGCCGGTCAGCGACAATCCGTGGGCGTAGGCTTCATCTCGCCTGACTGGGACGGAGCGATAGCGAAGGTGCGCTCGCCGAGCTGCAGGGGAGCGAGACCGTCCTCAGCGGTTGGCTTGCAGATCAGTCCGCCGTGTTCGGCGTCCTTGCTCAGATCGAAGCGCTCGGGCTCGTGCTGATCGAACTGCGCCAAGTACACCCGGAGCCCTCGATGAACCCCCCTGATGTGACTGGCGTAGAAACGCGCCCACCTACACGAGGGGAGACAGATGTCCCTTGAGATGTCGACAGACGCCGCAGTCGGCCGCACAGGCTCGGGTCGTCACGCTGCATCTCGGCCGGATCGTCGGCTGCTGCGCTCCGGTAGCTCCGAGCGATTCATCTGGGCCACCTTGCTGCGGGGCTCCGGCTCGCTCTCGAGGGAGTCCAGTCGCCGGGCCGCCCGCCAAGCGGTGAGTGTGGCGCCCAACAATGAGACGATCGCGATGAACTCGAAGATCTGTCTCAGAGGGCGAGGCAAACCGGCGGCCACGGACCCGGACAAGATCGACGCAACGATGAGCATGATCACCCCGAGTCCGGCGTAGGAGTTGGTCTCAGGCGTCGGGCTCGATGCAGGCTCGGGTCTGATTCGAACCTTGATACCGTCGGGCTCTGTGGTCCGAGGATCCGTGGACGTGTCGAGACTGTGACCAGATCCCATTCCTCGTCTCCGTTCGCGAAGCGGCGGGCCAAGTGTGGGGGACCGGTTGCCGTCCTCCACTAGGGATATGGAGTCTGGTTACACACGTTGCTCTCGACTCGTCGCCCCGGGCAGCGGGGTTCGATGTGGCATGACGGGATTTCTCAGACGGTATGCGTGGGCGGCACCAAGACCTGCACCGCGTTTCCGGTTCGCCTGACCCTGAGCGTCGGGAGGGGCCTGAGTGCTTCCGCGAACTCGTGGAACAGGACCTTGCCGTCGAGGGCAAAGGCAGCCCGGTGGCACGGGCAGTCCAACCGTCCAGCGGCCACGTTCGCGTGCAGGACGCACCCCTGATGCGTGCAGATGGCCGAGAGGCCCCGAAGCGCGCCGTTCTCGTTCACCACGAACCCCGCGACGTCGCTCGTCAGGAAGGCCGTGACCCGGCTCGAGGCCACCCGATC
>DATLUW010000317.1:0-6058 GCA_035577825.1 Actinomycetota bacterium
GTGCCGACGACCTGGATCTCGGCGTCCCCACGCCCGTACTGCGCGAGCACGCCCTGGACGTCGGCCACGGTGGCGCCGTTCGGGTTCGGGTACCGGAGCTGCGCGCCGCCCTTGAAGTCGATCGAGTAGTTCAACCCGACGAAGAGCAGCCCGATCAGCGACAGGACGATCAGGATCCCGGAGATCGTGAACCAGCGCTTCCAGTGCCCGATGATGTTGAAGTGGGGCTGGCGGTGCCCCCGGAACGTCGCGACGGCGGTTCGGAAGCTCACTCGGCGGCCCCCGCGATGGCCGGGATCGCGTCCTCACCGGGCACGGGGTCGGCCGCGATGCCGCTGCGGAGCCCCATCCCGCGGAGGTTCTCGATGCGCTCGCTACGCGCCATCAGGAACACGACCGGGCGCTTGAAGAAGTACACGACGAACATGTCGAGCGCCGTCGCGAACCCGAGCGTCAGGGCGAACCCGCGCACCGAGCCGATCGCCAGCAGGTACAGCACGGCGGCGGCGAGGATCGTCACGATGTCCGCAGCGACGATCGTGTGCCACGCCCGCTTGAACGCCGGCTGGACCGACGTCCGGAGCGTCTTGCCGCCCCGGACCTCGTCCTTCAGTCGTTCGTAGAACACGATGTAGGAGTCGGCCGTGATCCCCATCGACACGATGATGCCCGCGATGCCGGCGAGGGACAGCGCGTAGCCGACCACGTTCCCCGCGAGGGCCACGATCGTCAGGGCGAACGTGGCCCAGATGATCATCCCTGCCCACGTCACGATGCCGAGCAGCCGGTAGTAGAAGGCCAGGTACAGCATCAGCAGGAGCAGGCCGGCGATGCCCGCGATGAGCCCGGCGTGCAGCGACTGCTTGCCCAGCGTCGGGCTCACGGTCTCCACCTGCAGCTTCTTGAGCTCGACCGGCAGCGCGCCCTCGTTCAGCACGAGCGCGAGGTCCTTGGCCTCCTGCTCGGAGAACGAACCGGTGATCTGGCCCTGGGTCGAGATGACACCGTTCACCTGCGGCGCGGACTCGACCTGCCGGTCGAGGACGATCGCCAGCTGACCGTGGTTGGGCAGCAGCCGCGTGGTGATCTTCTGGAGCGCAGCGGCCCCGGACTTGGTCGTCGAGAAGTTGATCTCCCAGCCGACCGGCCCGACGCTCTGCGACGACGCCGTCTGGAACACCGCGGTGGCCTTGGCGATCTGGTCGCCGGTCAGCTCCACCGGGCCCATCGTGACCGCGGTGAACCCGCTGCCGTCCGTGGCCGGCTTGGTGAGGTAGGTGACCGTCTGCTTCGAGAGGTCGGCGTCGGTGCAGCCGGCCTTGTTCGTCAGTTGCGGCGGGCACTTCGTGAACTTGACGCTCCGGCACTGCGGCACCTGCGAGGCGACGTCCGGCGAGCACCCGGTGAGCTTCACGGTCTTCGGGTCGTACGCCACGGAGCTGGTGACCTCGCGCTCCTCGAGCCGGGCGGTCCGCCCGATGAGGTCGAGCAGCCGCTGCTGTCCAACGGACTGAATCGCCGACTCGGCCGACGCCTGCGACGGGAAGTTGCAGACCTTGCCCTCGAACTGGAGCGAACCCCCGGTGGCGGGCTCGGCGCACCACCGGCCGGCCTTCGGCACGGTCGTGCCCTTGGCGAGCCCGGGGACCTCGACCTGAATGTCCCGGTCGCCCACGATGCTCACCTGCGGCTCCGCGACGCCCAGCTGGTCGATACGGCCCCGGATGTTGTCGGCGGCGCGCTGGAGCACGCCGGTGTCGGTGCCTGCGGGCGCTTCCAGGGTCACCGAGATGCCGCCCACCAGGTCCAGCCCGTACTGCGGGCGGAGGCCGGTGGTGAGGGCGATCGCGGAGGCCAGCCAGAGGATCCCCACGAACACCAGGGACAGCTTGAGTCGTCTCGTCTGTTTCACAGCAACTGCGCTCCGTTGATGGTGAGTCGGAACCGGCAATCGAGCATCTCAGCGGCTCTGCGGCACATGACCATGCGGCCGAGGAAGATCTCGAAGTACTCCATGACGTGGCTGATCTCGGTGTCGATCGTGAGTTCGAGCGTGACGGTTCGGGCGTCTGAGTCTACCCGGAGGAACGACTGTTCCGCGGCGTAGTTGACCCGGTCGTGGATGTCGAACTCGAGCTCGGCGCGCTTGCGGACGCGGCTCCGGTGCACGTCCGATTTGTCCGCAAGAATCACCGCCGAGGCGACCGGCCCCACCGCGTGGCCGTCGGCCTCCTCGTGGTTCGCGACGGCCGACACGATCGTCGCCAGGTCCTCCGGCGGAACCTCCCGCCGCAGGACGTTGTACACGAGCAGCCCGCCGGTCTGCCCGTGCATCTCGCGCGCGACCATGTTCCCCACGTCGTGGAGATACGCGGACACGTGCGCCAGGTTGCAGGTGTGCTCGTCGAAGCCCAGCCGGTGCATGAGGTTGTAGGCGATGCGCCCGGTGAGGTTCGCGTGGCGGAACCCGTGCTCGGTGTAGCCGAGGCCCTTCATCACCCGGTCGGCGGCCGCGATGAACTGGGAGAGCTCCTCGTTGTCACGGACCGCGTCGAAGCTGATGGCGGGCAGGGCGTCGGACTCGTCCGCCTCCTCGTCGGCCTCCTCGCGGGACAGCTCCTGGGACTCGTCAGAGGCCTGTTCGCGCAGGTGCTGGTCGCTTCCGTGGTCGTCGGCAGCGACCGCGGAACGCCGCGTGTCCTGCTCCTCGGGCGCCTCCGCGTTCACGGCTTGTCGCCGGAGCCCTTGTCCTTGCCGAACTCCTCGTCCGGCTCCAGGTAGTCGTGCGAGCCGTCGGGCGCGTCTGGCTCGTCGGACTCCTCGGGCTCCTCGGGCTCCTCGGGCTCCTCGGGCTCCTCGTCGTCGGCCGGCGCGGCCTCGTCCTCGACGTTCAGCTTGCGGGCGATGGCGCTCCGCAGGAACCGCAGCTCGGTGCCAGGGGCGACCTCGAGCAGGATCGAATCGTCGTCGATCTCCCGGACCACCCCGAACAGCCCGCCGATCGTGACGACCTCGTCCCCGACCTCGGTCGACGAGGTCATCTCCTTCTGGGCCCGCTGGCGCCGCTGCTGCGGGCGGATCAGCAGGAAGTAGAAGACCACGCCGATGAGCACGATCGGCAAGAGCGTCGCGATCGGGTTGGCCTTGCTCTGCGTCGTGGCGGCCACGGTCGCGAGGTGGATGAGGGCGGTCATGGGGTTCGAGGCCTCCTTGGAGCCGGCGGGCAGTGTACAGGTTGCCCAGAGGTCGGGACCGCCCGATCGCGCTGGTCAGCGCGGGTTCATAGCCGCTTTTCAGGTGAGCGGCAGGGCGCCTTCGGCGGTGATCCCGAGATGCCGGTACGCGCGGTCGGTGGCCACCCGGCCCTGGGGAGTCCGCTTGAGGAATCCGAGCTGCAGGAGGTACGGCTCGTACACGTCCTCGACGGTCTCGGTCTCCTCCCCCACCGCGGCCGCGAGCGTCTTCAGCCCGACCGGCCCGCCGTCGAACTTGCGGATCAGGATCGTGAGGATCCCGACGTCCACCTTGTCGAGACCCACCTCGTCCACCTCGAACAGCTCCAGGCCGCCGCGCGCGGCCTCCACCGTGATGCGGCCGTCGCCGCGGACCTCCGCGAAGTCGCGGACCCGTCTCAGCAGGCGATTGGCCACGCGGGGCGTTCCGCGCGCGCGGCGGGCGATCTCGTCGGCCCCGCGCTCCTCCACCTCGACGCCGAGGATCCGGGCCGACCGCAGGACGATCCGGGCGAGCTCCTCGGCGGCGTAGTAGTCGAGCCGCGGCGCGAACCCGAACCGCTCCCGCAGCGGGAGCGTGAGCTTGCCCGGGCGCGTGGTGGCCGCCACCAGCGTGAACCGCGGGAGGTCGAGCCGGATCGAACGCGCGCTCGGCCCCTTGCCGATCACCACGTCGAGCTTGAAGTCCTCGAGGGCCCCGTACAGGACCTCCTCGACCGCCCGGGGCAGCCGGTGGACCTCGTCGATGAACAGCACGTCGCCCTCCTCGAGGTTGGTGAGGATGGCGGCCAGGTCGCCGGCGCGCTCGAGCGCCGGGCCCGAGGTCGGCCGGAACCCCACCTGCATCTCGTGCGCGACGATGCCGGCGAGCGTGGTCTTGCCGAGGCCCGGAGGCCCGCTGAACAGCAGGTGGTCGGCCAGCTCGCCGCGGGCCTGGGCGCCATCGATCAGCAGGCCGAGCTGCTCCTTCATCCGCTCCTGCCCGATGAACTCGGGCAGGGTGCGGGGCCGGAGCGCGACGTCGTCCTCGCGCTCCTCCGGCCGGACGGCCGCGCCGACCACCCGGACGTCCTCGATCTCCTCGGGGTCGATCCCGCCGAGCGCGCCGAGCGCGTCGTCGGCTTCCTCGGCGTCGCGGATCCGGACCCGGTCGTCGTCGCGCACCGTGCCCACCGCCTACCGCCCCACCGACTGCAGGGCGCGGCGCAGCAGGTCCTCGACCGTGCCGTCCTCGTCCCCGGCGATGACCTCGAGCGCGTCGCTCGCCTCGCCGGGCGTGAGCCCGAGCGCGAGGAGCGCCTCCCGGACCTCGGACACCGTCCCGCCGACCGCCGCCTCGCCGGCCCCGAGCTTGTCCTTCAGGTCGACCACGATGCGGCCGGCCGTCTTGCGGCCGACCCCCGGCACGGTGGCGAGGGCCGCGACGTCGCCGGAGGCGACGGCGCGGCGGATCCCGTCCGGCGAGTGCACCGACAGGAACGCCAGCGCGAGCTTCGGCCCGATCCCGCTCACCCCGTTCAGCAGGTCGAACGTCTGCCGTTCGTCCGCGGCGTCGAACCCGAACAGCACCATCGCGTCCTCGCGCACGTGCAGCCGGGTGAACAGGCGAACGCGACGGCCGATCGGCGGGAGCTTCGCGAGCGTCCGGACCGATACCAGCACCTCGTACCCGACGCCGCCCACGTCGAGCACGACCCGGTCGGCGAGCTTCTCGGCGACCTCCCCCTCGAGGAACGAGATCACGGCTCGGCGTCCCATCTCGGCGGGCGCCGCCGCCCGGCCATCGCGAGGGGCGTGACCTTGGCGAGCGCCTCCCGCACGTCCGCCCGGGCCGCGTCGCGGTGCAGCCGGCGGAGCGGCGACTGGGTGAGGTGGCAGAGCGCGACGGCCACGGCGTCGGCCGCGTCCGGCTGCGTGGGGACGTTCTCCAGGCCGTGCGTGCGCAACAGCGCGGCCCGTATCTGGTCCTTCCCGGCGTTCCCGATCCCCGTGACGGCCATCTTCACCTCGAGCGGCGGGTACTCATCGACCGTGAGCCCGGCGTCCGCGGCCGCGAGCAGCACCACGCCGGTGGCGCGGGCAACGCTCATGGCGCTGCCGACGTTGCGGCCCCACATCAGGCGTTCGACCGCCATGGCCTCGGGCCGGTGCTCGGCGATCGCATCCCGAACGGCACGGTGCAGGAGCAGCAGGCGCGCCGGCTCCTCGAGCCCCGCCGGGGTCCGGACCGTGGTCGCCCACACGAGCACCGCCCGGCGGTCGCGCTCCGCGACGACGGCGAGACCCGCGGTGGCGATCCCCGGGTCCACGCCCAGCACGGCCCGTTCGAACACGTGTTCACTCTACGGAGACGGGCGACGGCGCGCAATCACATCCATGGCATTTCACCACGCAGACCGAGCCGGTTCCCGGTGGGCCGGGAATCGCCCGCCGGGGAGAAAGGGAACGGGCCCCGGAGTCGGGGCCCGCCCTGTTGGATGGCCGTCCGGCGAGGGGGGGTACCGGACGCCCGCACGGAGGAACGCCGTCGGGCGCTCCGCTTGCCGTGGGTTCTCCTATCGGCAATCCCCCGGCGAGACTCAAGTGTCCGAGGCGGGCGTGTCAGCCGACCTCGGCGAGGACCTCTTCGGGGATGTCGAAGTTCGCGTAGACGGCCTGGACATCCTCGTTGTCCTCGAGGGTCTCGACGAGGTTCAGCACCGAGCGCGCCTGGCTGCCGTCCACCGGGACCGTCACCGAGGGCGCCATGGTGACCTCGGCGGAGGCGAGCTCCATGCCGCGGGACTCGAGCGCGCCCTTCACGTCGTTGAACGCCCCCGGGTCGG
>DATLUW010000318.1:0-4553 GCA_035577825.1 Actinomycetota bacterium
GGGTCCTCGCGCCGGCGCTCGGCGACGCGTTCCTCCTCGACGGGTACCCGCGGACGGCCGAGCAGGCCGCGCGCCTCGACGAGCTCCTGCAGGGGCGGGCGCTCGACCGCGCGGTCGAGCTGACCGCGGACAAGGAGATCCTGGTCTGCCGGATGATGCTCCGCGCCGACGCCGAACAGCGCACCGACGACTCCCCCGAGGTGTTCCTCCGCCGGCTGAACGACTACCTGCACGAGGAGCCGGCCATCCGCGAGCACTACGCGGGCCGCGTCACGACGATCGATGCCTCGGGCGCCCCGAACGAGGTCTACGCCCGCATGCTCGAGGCGCTGGGCCTGGCACCCGTCCGGGTCTGAGCGAACGGTTCACGTCCTCTCAGGTTCGCGGCAGCCGGCGTTCGGCCCACGTTCGATGACGGCGCCGGACGAGAACGGCGTCCGGAAATATACGTAGACTGGACGGGCTGAACCCCATCACCCGGTTCATGCATCCCAGACCCCGACCCTCGGTCATTGAGCCCGGCCAGTGCGCAAGTGCTGACTCTCCTGATGGGATTCCACGTGGGGCTCGATCCATTCTCCTCCGTCCGGACCGACACGCGAGCAGTTGACCGCCTCCAATTGGATCGCAAGCTGGGAAGCGATGGCCGGGTTCGCAAGAGAGCGCCCACCAGCACGACGACCACGACGTGCGCCGTCCGGTGAACGTCTCCAACGGCCACATGACAAGAGAGAAGCGACGATGAAACGACGCACGTTCGATGGGCTGCTGAGCTGGGCGGGTCTCGCGATCACGGTGATCCTCGTGCTGAGCGGAGGCGCCCTGCTGGTGGCACACAACTTCGCGACCTCCAACGTCAACAAGAACCTCACCGCGCAGAAGATCTTCTTCCCGCCGGCGGGGGATGAGGCACTGGCGAGTCCTCAGATCGGCCCGTATCTGAACAAGTACGCGGGCCAGCAGCTCACCACCGGGGCCCAGGCCGAGGCGTATGCGAACCACTTCATCGCCGTCCACCTGAGTGAGGTCGCCGACGGCAAGACCTACTCTGAGGTCAGCAACCTGTCTCGGGCCAACCCCGACGACGCGGTGCTCGCGGAGCAGGTGCAGACGCTGTTCCGCGGCGAGACGCTCCGCGGCCTCCTGCTGAACGCGTACGCCTTCGGGGTCTTCGGAACCATCGCGCTGTGGGCAGCGCTGGGCGCGTTCGTCGGAGCCGCCGTCATGGGGTTGCTCACGGTCCTCGGGTTCATCCATTCGCGTCGCGTGAGCGCCGAGGAGGAGATCGGCCGGCCGACGGTCGTCGCGGCCGCAGCGTAGGCGAGATCCCATGCCCAACTCCGGCCGGGGCTGCCTCGGCCGGAGTTGGGACACCCTGACCGAGCCGCCACGACGGAAGGATGACCATGCGGGCGAAGACAAGGACCTTGACGTTGTTCGCGGCTGCGGTGGTGCTGGCCGCCGGGCTCATGACCGGCACGGCAGGCGCGAGGACCGGGTCGGCCCCCAACGGGCGGATCGCCTACTCCTCCTGGGACGAGAACCTGAACTACGATATCTACACGGTCGACCCGGCCGATCCGACGGAGCCTGCGGTCCGGCTCACCACGGACGGCCGGTACAACGAGAACCCGGACTGGTCCCCGGACGGCACGAAGATCGCGTTCGACGGGTGGGCGACATTCGGGGGGCCCCGGATCCAGGTCATGGACGCCGACCCCGCGACCGATGACCAGACCGTGATCAGCGAACCGTGCCCAACGACCGAAGCGGACTGCTACGGCGACTTCCAGCCGGCATGGTCCCCGGACGGCACGAAGATCGCGTTCGTCTCCGCCCGCCCGAACGCCGACGGGTCGGACAGCCCCGGCTACGAGATCTATGTCATGGATGCGACCGGCGAGGTGGGGGCCCTCACGGGGGCGACTCGCCTCACCACGGACGCGGTCGACGAGGAGACCGGCCAGGGGATCGACGACAGCCAGGTCACCTGGTCGCCGGACGGCAGCCGGATCGCCTTCCTGTCGACCGGACGGGGCACCGAGCCCGACTCGTGCGACCTGTGGGTCATGGACTCGCGCGACCTCGACAGCGACGGCTTCGGGGACCACCTTCAGCAGCTGACGTTCGACGACAGCTTCAACTGCGACGCGTTCGAGGACGTGTCTCCCCAGTGGTCACCGAACTCGAGCCTGATCGCGTTCACGAGCGTGCGGTCCGGCTACTTCGACATCTGGGTCGTGAACGCCGACGACCCGACGGACCTCCGGAACGTCACCCAGACGCCGGACGCCGCCGAGGACCAGCCGAGCTGGTCCCCCGATGGCACGCAGATCGTGTTCCGCAGCGGCGTCTCGGGCGCCTACGAGCTGTACTCCCTGCCGGTGCCCCCGCCCGCCCGTGCCGCCGGCAGGGCGATTCCCGCGCCGACCCAGATCACGTCCGATGGCCGGACGAAGCAGCAGGCGGACTGGGGACGCGCGCGCCGCCGGGCGGGCACGTTCACGCTGAGGGCCACGAAGACCGGCCGGGGGTCCGTGCGGTCGACACGGCCCGGGATCGCGTGCGGCCGCGACTGCGTCGAGACGTTCGCCCGGGGGGCGACCGTGCAGCTTGAGGCGACGCCGGCCACCGGGTTCCGCTTCAAGCGCTGGGGCGGCGACTGCGCGGGAACGCAGCGGACGTGCTCCGTGCGGATGACCGAGCGCCGGACGGTGATCGCCCGGTTCGTGCCGAGGGCCTAGCGTCGCCGCAGCACCGGGGCCGGCCGACACCGCGGTCGGCCGGCGCCGCGGTCAGTTCGGCGATGGGGAGACGCCGGCGGACGGGCGGATCAGGTCGGCCGGCGCCCACAGCGGCGGGCGCGCGGCGAGGCCGCGGTGGCGTTCGGCCAGCTGGGCCAGCGTGGTGTGCTCGAACACGGACCGGACGGCCACCCGGACGTCGCCCCACAGCTCCTGGAGGCCGCACGCGGCGTCCTGCGAGCACGTGTGGTCCTCGGGGTTGAGGCAGAACATCGGGTACATCGGCCCCTCGATCGCGTCCACGACGTCGGCGACGGAGATCTCGGCGGGGTCCCGGGCCAGGCGGCACCCGCCGCCCGCGCCGCGGAAGCTCTCGACGAGCCCCGCCTTGTGCAGCGCGCCGAGCTGCTGCTCGAGAAAGCGCAGCGGGATCCGCTGGGCCTCCGCGATCTCGCGCGCGGCGATCAGCCCGGCGTCCTGCCGCAGCGCGAGCTCCGTCATGGCCCGCAGGGCGTATTCGGTCTTCTGGGCGACCCTGAACATGCTGCTCACCCGGTCCTTGGATCGACCCGGATAGTGTCGCACATCGAACCCTCCCGGCGTCCTCCACAGGCACGAACGCCGACCGAACCAAGCCCCGGACCCGGTGGTAAGGTCGGCCGATGGCCACCTCCAGGGACCCCTGGGACTGGTTCGCGGCCCGCACGCTGCACCACGACAGCTACGCGGACGCCGCCGCGCTCGCGCGCGCGAAGGAGGACGCGGGGCGAACCGTCAGCGTCTGCCTCCCCACCCGGGACGAGGCCGATACGGTCGGGGCGATCGTCCGGACGATCCGCGAGGAGCTCATGGAGGCCGTCCCGCTGGTCGACGAGATCGCGGTGATCGACTCGGCCTCCACCGATCGAACCGCGGCCGTGGCGGCCGAGGCCGGCGCGGTCGTCCACCAGGACGCCGAGATCCTGCCCCAGCTCGACGTCTACGGCGGCAAGGGCGACGCCCTGTGGAAGTCGCTGTTCGTGCTGAAGGGCGACCTCATCTGCTTCATCGACGCCGACATCCGGGAGTTCGACGCTCGGTTCGTCCGCGGGCTGCTCGGGCCGCTGCTGCGCGAGGAGGGCGTGCGGTTCACCAAGGGGTTCTACGAGCGCCCGATCCACCAGGGCGGCGAGCTGGCGCCGACGGGAGGCGGGCGCGTCACCGAGCTCATGGCCCGCCCGCTCGTGAACCTGTTCCTCCCCGAGCTCGCGCCGGTGATCCAGCCGCTCTCGGGCGAGTACGCGGGGACCCGTGAGCTGCTCGAGTCGGTGCCGTTCCTGTCGGGGTACGGCGTCGACCTCGGCCTGCTGATCGACATCACGCAGCAGCACGGGCTCGACGTCATCGCGCAGGTCGACCTCGACCAGCGCATCCACCGCAACCACCCGCTGCAGAGCGTGGGGCGCATGGCGTTCGGCGTGCTGCAGGCGGCGGTGACGAAGCTCCGCGAACAGGGCCGCCTGAGCGTGCATGAACCGCTCGTCTCGCTGCTGCACCAATTCGTCCCGGAGGAACACGGCTACCGGGCCGAGACCGCGGACATCCCGATCCTCGAACGGCCACCGGCGGCGTCGCTCCCCGAGTATCGCCCGGGACGGCGGCACGCCGGGCCTGCGGCCGGGTCGGACCCGGCGGCTGGATGACCCGCGGCGCCGCGCGGTGAGGCCGGTCGCCGAGTTCCGTCCCGCCGGCCCCCTCCGCATCCTGTACGCCGACCTCGACGGCACGCTGACCGGCCCGGGCGGGTCGCTGTACGCGGCGATCCCGTCG
>DATLUW010000319.1:0-3155 GCA_035577825.1 Actinomycetota bacterium
GCGCGGGGGCGCTCGACCTTTGGCTGCACGCGAGCGGGCCGGGCCTCCGGCTGCGCGCCGTCGGGTTCGACGAGCAGTCGGCGAAGCGCAGCGGCGTCCGGACCACGTGGGTGAAGGTCCGGGCGCTCGTGCTGTCCGCGCTGCTCGCCGCCGTCGCGTCGTTCTTCGTGATGGCCCGGTCGGGGATCGGGAACGCGCAGATCGGCGACAGCTACGCGCTCTCGAGCATCACGGCGGCGGTGCTCGGCGGAGCTGCGCTGGCCGGCGGCCGGGCGACGTTCGTCGGCGCGTCGGTGGCCTCGGTGCTGCTCGCGCTGATCCTGACGGCGCTGCCGTTCCTCGGCCTGTCCGCCGAGCATGGCCAGATGATCACGGGGGCGCTGGTGCTGTTCGGCATCGTGCTGTTCCAGCTCGGGGACCTGAAGGAGCTCGCGAAGCGGAACTACAAGCGGGCCCGGCGCATGGTGGTCGGGAGCCGTCCGCCGAAGGCCGCCGAGCTGCCTGCGCTGTACGCGCCGGGGACGGACTTCCGGGTGGTGCCGACCGGGAGGAAGCTGATCCGGGGCGGCACGGTGCTCAGCATGGACCCGGCCGTCGGCGAGCTCGCCGTCGGCGACGTGCTGATCGACGGCGACCGGATCGTCGAGGTTGCGCCGTCGCTCCGGGCCGCCGATGCCGAGGTCTTCGACGCGACCGGCATGATCGTGATGCCGGGGTTCGTCGACTCCCATCGGCACATCTGGGAGGGCCTGCTGCGGAACATCGGCACGGACGTCCCGCTCGAGGGGCGGTCGAGCTACATCTCGTTCGTGCTGCACAAGCTGGCGCCGGCGTTCCGGCCGGAGGACGCGTACATCGGCGACCTCATCTCGGCGCTCGGGGCGATCGACGCCGGGATCACGACGCTGCTCGACTGGTCGCACATCCAGGGCTCGCCGGCGCACACCGACGCCGTGGTCCAGGCGCTGAAGGACTCGGGCCTGCGGGCGGTGTTCGCCTACGGGTTCCCGTGGTGGGGGAAGTGGGAGGAGCGCCAGCCCTCGTGGTTCGTCCGGGCGGCCACCGAGCACTTCTCGTCGAACGACCAGCTGCTGACGCTGGCGCTCGCGGCGCCGGGGCCGGAGTTCACCGACTTCGAGGTCTCCCGCGACCACTGGAAGCTCGCGCGCGAGACCGGGGCGCGGATCACGACGCACGTCGGCGTCGGGACGTACGGTCAGGACGGGAAGGTCCAGGAGATGGGGGAGGCCGGGCTGCTCGGTCCCGACACCACCTACATCCACTGCACGACGCTCAACGACACCGAGATCCAGATGATCGTCGACACGGGCGGTACCGTGTCCCTGGCCTCCCCGGTGGAGATGATGATGGGTCACGGGATGCCCCCGATCCAGAAGTTCCTCGACCGCGGGCTGAAGCCATCGCTTTCCGTGGACGTCGAGACCAACGTGCCGGGCGACATGTTCAACCAGATGCGCTCCGTGCTCGCGCTGCAGCGGGCGACCGCGCACAACGGCACGTCCCCGGTCACGCCGCGCGAGGTGCTCTCCTACACGACGATCGAGGGCGCCCGCGCAAACGGGCTCGATGCGAAGGTGGGGACGCTGACGCCGGGCAAGCAGGCCGACGTGATCCTGCTTCGCACCGACCGGATGAACGTCACCCCGCTGAACGACCCGGCCACCGCGGTCGTCGCCGGCATGGACACCGGCAACGTCGACACCGTGATGATCGCCGGCCGGGTGATGAAGCGGAACGGGAAGCTGCTCCACGTCGACTGGCCGGCGGTGCGCCGCACGGCGGCCGAGTCCAGGGACCATGTCATCGCGAAGTCGGGCTTCAAGCTGCCGGGGATCTGACGCATGGACAATCCGCACCTCTCGGGCTCGACCACCCAGGCGCTCGACGAACAGGTCCGCACCGCACCGGGGGAGCTCGGCGACATCGGCTCGCGCCTGCGCGAGGAGCGAGAACGTGCCCGGATCAGCCAGCGCGAGCTGGCCCGCCGGCTGGGTGTGTCGGCCAGCCTGATCTCGCAGATCGAGGCCGGGCAGTCGAAGCCGTCGGTCTCCACCCTGTACGCCATCGTGACCGAGCTCGGCGTGTCGCTCGACCACATCTTCCGGGTGCACGCTGCGCAGGACGCGGCGGTCGCCGCGGCGGACGATCCGCGCCGGGACGCCGGGGCCGGCCCCGTGGTCCGCCCGACCGAACGCCACGTCATCGAACTGGACTCCGGCGTGCGGTGGGAGCGCCTCACCAGCCACCAGCACGAGGACGTCGACTTCCTGCACGTGATCTACGACGTGGGCGGGTCGTCGGCGTCGGACCAGCGGATGATGCGCCACTCCGGTCGCGAATACGGTTACGTCATCTCCGGCCGGCTGAACGTCCGCCTGGGGTTCGAGGAGCACGAGCTCGGGCCGGGCGACTCCATCGCGTTCGACTCGACGCTCCCACACCGCCTGTGGAACGCGGGCGACGAGCCCGTCCACGGGATCTGGCTGGTCGTCGGTCGCAGCGGCGACTGAACCGACGGGACGATAAAGGGCCAGCGATCGCTCGCCGGCCCGTTCGCTGTCGCTCGGCGCTCGTGCTACGGGAGCAGGTGGAACCGCTCCGCGCCGGTCCCGCCAACGATGACCATCGTCTGCCGAGCCGTCTCGCCGAGCTCGCCTGTCGCCGCCGAGCCCGCCGCGCTCTGCACCGCGTAGTCGGTCGGCGGGAACGGGTGCCACTGGAGAGGCCCGGTCCCGCCGACGGTGACCACGGCCTCGCCCCCCGTCCACGCGGCGGCGCCCTGCGCCGGCGCGGCCCCCGCGGAACCCGTCGACGGCAGCGGGTGGTAGCGGTAGATGCTCGTTCCGCCGACCCGGACGCCGTCGCCGCTCACCGGAACGACCCGGCCCTGGGTCGCCTGCTGACCCGCTGCGGGGATCGGAGCCGGGGTGTTCGTCGACAGCACGACCAGTGCCACCGTGAGTCCCCCGACGAGCACGAACGCGGCCGGTGCCCACCACCCGGACCGGCGGTTCGAGCCCCTGCCGGGGAACCGGAGTGCCTCTGCCCCTGCGCTCATCTCGTCCTCCTCTCGGACGGTTCCGATGTCTGCGCGCAGGCTAGGCGCGGCGCCCCGTCGGCTGCGGTGCCGGGAG
>DATLUW010000320.1:0-6088 GCA_035577825.1 Actinomycetota bacterium
CCCAGGCCGCCGGTGGGGACGGCGGTGCCCGGCGTGAGCGTGCCGTCGGCCGCACGGTGGAACACGAGCACCGCGTTGCCACCGGCGTCGTTCGTCTCCGCGTACACCGCCCCGGCATGCGCCGGCGCCGCCGACGCGGCCACCACCAGCGGGGAGACGGTCACCGCCAGCCCGGCCACCAGCGTCGTCAGGCCGAGCCGTCGTAGCCTCGTTCCTCTCGTCACGTCCACACCTCCGTCGTCCGAATTCCGGTCCGGCGCGCCTCGCTCCGGAGGCCGCACGGAAGGGCCGCCCGGTGGTTCACCTCCTCGCGCGTTCGCTTCGCCCCGGCCGGGGGACCGGGTGGATCGAACGTAGCGACGGCACGATTGCCGGCCGGTGGACGGCTCCTTGCGACGGCATTGCGGTTCGTAACGAGTTCGCAAGGTCCGGTGACCACACTGGACCGGTGATGAAGGACCACGCGCAGGGCCGCGTCCTCGTGGTCGACGACGAGCCGATCGTGCGCGACGTGCTCGGCCGCTATCTCGAACGCGAAGGGTTCGCAGTGGAGACCGCCGCCGACGGCGAGGAGGCTCTCGACGCCGCCGGACGGTTCCGCCCGGATCTCGTCCTGCTCGACCTCATGCTCCCGAAGATCGACGGCCTGGAGGTGTTCCGACGGCTCGGTGACGCCGGGAGCGGCTCCACGGCCGTGATCATGCTGACGGCGAGGGGTGAGGAGGTGGACCGCGTGGTCGGCCTCGAGCTCGGGGCCGACGACTACGTGGTCAAGCCGTTCTCGCCGCGCGAGGTCGTCGCGAGGGTCCGGGCGGTGCTCCGACGCTCCTCGCACGAGCGCCCGGCGCGCGAGGCGCCGCACGCGCCCATTGTTGCCGGCGAGCTCGTGATCGACGGGGCGGCCCGGGAGGTTCGCCGCGCCGGACGGCTGGTCCGCCTGACGCCGAAGGAGCTCGACGTCCTCCTGCTGCTGGCCCGCACCCCGCGACGGGTGTTCAGCCGAATCGACATCCTCGACGAACTCTGGGACTTCGCGTTCGACGGCGACCCCTCCACGGTGACCGTCCATGTCCGGCGGCTCCGCGAGAAGCTCGAACGGGATCCCTCGGCCCCCGTCCACCTGGTCACCGTCTGGGGCGCGGGATACCGGTTCGACCCATGAGGAACTGGCGCGTGCTCCTGCTGCTCGCCGCGCCGGCGCTGGCCGGGGCGGCCGCGACGCTCGTGGCCGGAGCCCTGGCCGGCATGCACGGTGGGGATCTCGTGCACCTCGCGGTGCTGCTCGTCCCGGCGGCGCTCGCCGTCGCGGTCGCCGTGGTCGTGGCCCGCCCGCTGGTGGCCCGGTCGTCGTTCCTGGCGGCCATGGTCGCCACGTCCGCGGTCTCCTCGGCGGTCGGGGTGGTAAGTCTCGTCGTGCTGTCGCGGATGATGTTCGTGAGCGCCGACGACGCCACCACCGTCGTGGTGCTGCTGCTCTACTCTGCCGCCGCCGGGGCCGGGGCCGCATTCGTGCTCGCAAAGACCTCGGTGGACGCCGTTCGCCGCCTGGCCCGGACCGCGGACGCCCTCGCGGAGGGCGACCTCGAGGCGCGCGTGGGAACCGTCCGCGCGTCGCCCGAGCTGGTGGCGCTGGGGGCGACGATCGACCGCATGGCGGAGCGCCTCGAGGCTGCCGTTGCCAGGGTCACCGACGTCGAGGCGCGGCGGCGCGACCTGGTCGTCGCCGTGTCGCACGACCTGCGCACGCCGCTCGCGGGGCTCCGGGCCATGGTCGAGGCCGTCGAGGACGAGGTCGTGGCCGACCCGGAGACGTTCCGCCGCTACGCCGCCGAGATGCGCCGCTCAGTCGACGCGCTGGTGGGGATGACCGACGACCTGTTCGAGCTCGTCCAGGTCGATGCCGGATCGATCGAACGGGAGACCGAACGCGCACGTCTGGCCGACGTCGTGTACTCCGCGCTCGCCGCGTGCAAGAGCCAGGCGTTCACCAAGAGCGTCGCGATCGAGACTCGGCTGAACGGCGCCGGCGAGGTCGGCTGCTCCCCGCGGCTCGTTCGGGTGCTCCAGAACCTCGTGCAGAACGCCATCCGCCACACGCCGGCCGATGGATCGGTGCGGATCGAGGCCACGCGCGGCGACGGCATGCTCCGCCTCGCCGTCGAGGACTCGGGCGAGGGCATCGCGCCGGAGTCCGTTTCCCTGGTGTTCGAACCGTTCTGGCGCGGCGACCCGACGCGGTCCGGGACCGGCGCCGGGCTCGGCCTCGCGCTGGCCAAGCGCATCGTGGACGGCCTCGGCGGGACGATCGACGTCGAGACGGCCGCGCCGCACGGCGCCCGATTCGCCGTGAGCCTCCCCGCGGCCTGAGCGCGGGCCGCGTCGGCGCGTGCCACCATGGGCCACGTGACCGGTCACTCCGACGCGCATGAGCAGGCGAAGTGGTTCGGCGACGACATCGCGTTCACGTCCGAGAAGTACGACTACGAGCTCCGGAGCATCCGCCGCGCACTGTCCGGGATGCGCAAGCTCGGCCCGGGGAACTCGATGCGGAGCTGGCCGTCCGGCTCGGGCTCCCCGACGCCGTGCAGGACGCCGCCGAGCACGTCTCGCTGCCGAAGGCGCCGAAGTTCGTGCAGCCCTCGGTGATCGGAATGGCACTGTCGCCGGCGGTCCGGCGCGCGGAACCGCAGCCCGCCGCCCGCGGAGCCGTCTGACGGCGGCAACGGATCCCGAACCATCGCGGCCGGGCCGTTCGGCCGGGCGCGGTTGGATGGCGGACGATACGGTGCCTCCCAGTGGGAGCGGGCCGGGTGCCCGCTCCGCCCGAAACGGGAGGAGGCTCGTTCATGCGCAGGAGCAGATGGTTGGTGCTCGTCTCGATGCTCACGGTGGCGCTGGCCGCGACGGCCGGTGTCGCGTACGGCCTCGGCCACCGGACGACAGGGACGACGTCGCTCACCGGCGGTTCGATCGAACAGGTCCGGATGGTCCGGTCGAGCGTGCCGTTCAAGACCAACGGCGGCACGTGGAGGTCGATCCCCGGCGCCTCGACCACGGTCACCGTCGCCGCGGGGCACCACGCCGACGTCCTGGCTCGGTTCTCCGGGGGGTTCTCGTGCTCGGCGGACGACGGCAGCCCGAACGGGACGTGCTCGGTCCGGATCCTCATCGGCAAGGCGGAGGGCGAGCCCGCGACGGGAACCTCGCTCGCGATCGGTTCGGTCCAGGGAGGCGCGACGGCCGGGTCACTGACCGCATCGGTCGAACGATCGCGCGGGCCGCTCGGGCCGGGGTCGTACAAGGTCGTGGTGCAGCAGCGGACCGGGAGCCTGCTGATCGGGGTCGAGTTCGACAGCTGGCACCTCACGGTGGAGCGGATCGAAGCCGCGGCCTGAAGACAATGAAGCGGTGGCCCGCCGCGTTCGCGGCGGGCTACCTCGGTGGTGCCCGGGTAGCCGAAAGGGCGGGGCTTGCGCCCCGCCCTGTCGGTCGGCGGCCCGGGGAGCGTCAGGCCGTCACGGGTGCGGCCGGAACGGCCTCCACCTTCTCCTTGTGGAACACCTTCCCCGGCTGCCAGGGGGTGCCGAGGGCCGGCAGGAGCCAGCGGTCGACGCCGTAGTAGCCGGCGTTCCTCCAAGCGAGGACCAGCATCACGCCGAACACCGCGAACAGCGGGTTCACACCGGCGACCCCCGCGAGCCCGAAGGCGGTGTTCAGGATGACCGCGAAGAACGCGGAGACGCCGGTCAGGATCCCGAAGATGAGCCCGATGCCGATGGCGACCTCGCCGATCGCGATGACCGGGGCCATCCAGCCGCCGCCGCCCGACATCCAGTGCAGGAAGGACTGGTACCAACCGTAGTTCACAGCCGCGTGCGGGCCCTGGGTGTTCTGCAGCGCGAAGGCCGCGAACCCCTTCAGGCCGGCGGTGGAACGGAGCCACGAGTCGCTCGTGAACCCCCACCCGAGCGCCTCGAGGTTGACGCTGCCGAACAGGTGCCACGGCTTGGGGGCGGTCCCTGTGACCTTGCCCCATCCCGCGGCGAGCCACTGGTATCCGAGCCACACCCGGACGACCAGCCAGATCCAAGCGGCCTGCGGCGACGCGAACAGCCACTTCGCCGGCTTGGGTTCCTCGTAGTAGGTGATGGACTGTGCCATCTCGCTCCCTCCTTCTTGCTGGTGACTGCATGTTGGAACTCGCGGGAGACGGCGAGACCCGGCGATCGGCCCATTCCCCATTGGGACTTTCCGGGACCCGACGGGACCTTCGGCGACGGGTGGTCCCGGGGTGGACCCGGCGGCGTTAAGCCGAACGGTCGCTCCCACGCCGTTTCACCGGGCGCACCCTGCTCCTAGTGGCCGCGGGCGGACCGCGGCCGGGAGCGAAAGGAGCCGGACAATTGCGCAGATGGGGAATGGTCCTTGGAGCCCTGGCGGCGATCTGTCTGTCCACGGTCGCGTGCTCGAGCGGGTCCTCGAGCGGCGGGAAGGTGGACGTGGGCCTGAAGGAGTTCTCGATCTCGCCGAACGCCCAGTCGGTCAAGGCAGGCGACGTCACGTTCGACGTCACGAACGACGGAACCACGCAGCACGAGATGGTGCTGATCCGGACGGACGACGCGCCCGCGGACCTGCCGTTCGAGAACGGCGAGGCGTCCGAGACGGGCTCGGTCGGCGAGGTCGCCGAACTGAACGCCGGCGCATCCGGCACCCTGAACGTCGACGTGAAGCCGGGCCGCTACGTGATGATCTGCAACCTGCCGGGGCACTACACGGCGGGCATGCGGACGGAGTTCACCGTCTCCTAGCGGAGATGGGGACGGGCCTCCCGGTGGCCGCCCGCCGGGAGGCTCAGGTTCCGGGGGTCGTCGTGTGCCGGGCGAGGTACGCGGCGGCCTCCGCGCGCCGGGCGACCTCGAGCTTCGACAGGATGCTCGACACGTAGTTCTTCACGGTCTTCTCGGCGAGGCGGAGGTCCTCGCCGATCTCCCGGTTGGTCTTGCCGTCGGCCACCTGCGTCAGGATGCGCTCCTCCTGCGGCGAGAGGCGGGCGAGCTTCTCGTCGCGCATCAGGTGCTTGCCCTTGCGGAGGCGGTCGAGCACGGAAGCCGTCACGGCCGGGTCGAGCAGGCTCTTGCCCTCACCGACCGCGCGGATGGCCCGAACCAGCTCGCCGGACTTCACCTGCTTCAGCACGTAGCCGGACGCGCCGGCCATGATCGAGGCGAACAGCGCCTCGTCGTCCGCGAACGAGGTCAGCATCAGGACCTTGGTCGCCGGCCGCCGGGCCCGGATCTCGCGGGTGGCCTCGATTCCCGATCCGTCCTCGAGCCGGACGTCCATCACGACCACGTCCGGACGGGAGCGTTCGGCCTCGTCGATCGCATCGCGGACCGACCCGGCCTCCGCGGTGACCACGATGTCATCGGTGGCCTGCAGGAGCGATCGGATGCCGTTGCGGACGACCTCGTGGTCGTCGACCAGCATGACGCGGAGGGGTGGAGGCGCTGCCACGGACCCCATGGTGCCATCCGATGGCATCCCCCGGCAACGACCCGCCCGGCGGAACACGGGCCACGGGAGCCGTTCACCTCCCGTTCCTCCGGGATCGCTAGGGTTTCGCTACGCCTTCCAGGGAGCCTGCAGCAAGGAGCGCCGCATGACATCGACGCAGGAACCGACGACCGGCCGCGTCCCCACCGACGACGAGGTGGCCCGCATCGACGCGTACTGGCGGGCCGCGAACTACCTCTCCGTGGGGCAGATCTACCTCCTCGACAACCCGCTGCTCCGCTCGCCGCTCGAGCCGGAACACGTCAAGCCGCGCCTGCTCGGCCACTGGGGCACGACGCCCGGTCTGAACTTCGTGTACGCGCACATGAACCGTGTCATCCGGAACTGGGACCTCGATGCGATCTACGTGATGGGCCCCGGCCACGGCGGCCCGGCCGCGGTCGCGAATGCCTACCTCGAGGGGACGTACTCGGAGGTCTACCCGGCGGTCGGCCGCGATCTCGAGGGGCTCCGACACCTGTTCCGGCAGTTCTCGTTCCCGGGCGGCATCCCCTCGCACGTCGCGCCGGAG
>DATLUW010000321.1:0-5907 GCA_035577825.1 Actinomycetota bacterium
GTTCCGGACGGCAACGACGTTCGCCGACGCGCTGGAGATGGCCGGCGAGACCGTGGGGTCGTCGCCGTCGATCACGTACCTCCACTCGCCGCCGCTGACGCTGGCGGAGGTGCGATAACTCATGGGCACCTCGCTCCGCGACGACCTCGAGCTGTTCGCCAAGGGCTGGCGGTGGGGCAAGCGTCCGCTGGCGCCGGAGACCGCGCGCCCGTCGCAGCCCAAGCTGGAGCCCAAGGAGTTCCCCACCGCGTGGGCGCGGACGAAGCCGGCGAAGGCCGCCCGCCGGCTCATCCAGGCGGGGATGCTGAAGCCGGTCGTGTGGAACGAGACCGACGTCAAGGTCGAGGGCCTCGACGTGCTCGAGTCGCTGAAGCCGCCGGTGCTGTTCGTGAGCAACCACTCCTCGCACCTGGACGCGCCGCTCATCCTGTGTTCGCTGCCGCCGGCCTGGCGGGAACGAACGGCGGTGGGGGCCGCGGCCGACTACTTCTTCGACGTGTGGTGGCGGGCCGCCTCGACGGCGCTCGTGTTCAACGCCTTCCCGATCGAACGGCAGGGGTCCGGGCGGGGGACGAGCACCGCGCGGAAGATGATCCACGAGGGCTGGAACATCGTCGTGTTCCCCGAGGGAACGCGGTCCAAGGACGGGTGGGTGCAGCGGTTCCGCCACGGGACGGCGCGCCTCGCCGAGGAGACCGGCATCCCCATCGTGCCGGTGGCCATCCGGGGCGCGTACGCGGCCATGCCGCGGGGCCGGTCGTGGCCGCGGAAGGGCCGGTTCCCGATCACGGTCCGGTACGGGGACCCGATCGTGCCCGAGCCCCAGGAGGACTTCCGGAAGGTGGCCGGGCGGGTCATGCAGGCCGTGGCCCGGCTGTGGGATGAGGACCGCACGGACTGGTACACGTCCCTCCGCCGGGAGGCGGAGGGACTCACGCCGCCGCCCTCCGGCCCCACCGCTGCGCGGTGGCGCCGGATCTGGGAGTCCTCGCGGCCGCTGCCCAACCGCCGCAAGCGCCGCGCCTGGGCGCCGACGGAGCGGGCCTCCTAGGGGAGCGTGCCGGATGACCGCGGACGCCGATGCCCACGGCACCACCCGCGACCGGCTGATCGCCGAGGCGGTCCGGCGGTTCGGCAAGGCCGGCTACGAGGGCGCCTCGCTCGACGCGGTCGCGTCGGCCGCCGGGGTCCGCAAGCAGACGCTCCTGTACTACTTCCCGACCAAGGAGGCCCTGCTCGAGGCCTGCGTCGGCGAGGTCAGCGCGAAGGTCGGCATGGCGCTCGCCGAGGCGCTGGCCGCGGAGGAGTCCGAGTCCCAGAAGGCCGAGACCGTCATCCGGGCCGTGTTCCGCCTGGCGGAGGAGGAACCGGAGTTCCCGCAGTTCATCCGGGAGGCCGGGCGGATGTCGCCGGAGGTGATCACGCGGTTCGCGGCCGGCCTCGAGCCGCTCCGGCAGCGGGCGCTGGTGTTCCTCGATCGCGGGATGTCCGAGGGGCAGATCCGGCGGCAGGATCCCGCCCTGCTGCTGTTCACGCTCTACACCGCGGTGGTGGGGTCGCTGACCGAGGCGGGGGTGCTCCGGGCGGTGGTGGGGGAGGACTCGTCGCGGACGGCGCTCCGGCGCCGGGAACAGGAGGTGCTCGCGTTCGTCCGGAGCGCGATGGCCCCGGCAGACACTGCCGAGGTGAGAAGATCGACGGAGGAACCGGAGCCCGAGCGGGCCAGCCGCTGACCGGTTCGATCTCACAGGGGGGTACGCCATGGGGATGCATCGGGGGTTCCGCATCCGCGTCCGTTCGCTGGCGGTCGTCGGGGCGGCGTTCGCGGTGATCGGCCTGGTACCGGGGACGGCGTCCGCCGCCTTCCCGGGCGCGAACGGCCGGATCGCATGGGAGAGCAGCAAGACCGGCGAGTTCGACATCTACTCGGCCAGGCCGGACGGCAGCGACCGCAGGGAGCTCACCACCGGCTTCGACGAGGACCACCGGCCGCGGTGGTCGCCCGACGGGGCGAGGATCGTGTTCTTCCGCCACAAGGGCGAGGCGGGGCCCGGCAACATCTGGGTCATGGACGCCGACGGCTCGAACCTGACGCGGCTGACCAACACCCAGGCGTACGAACAGGACCCCAGCTGGTCGGCCGACGGGACGCAGATCGTGTTCGAGCGGGGGTCGCTATCGCAGGCCTTCAACCTGTGGGTCATGGACGCCGACGGCTCGAACCAGCACCGGCTGACGCACTCGTCGAAGGGCGACATCGCGGCGACGTGGTCGTCGACCAACGTCATCGCGTTCACGTCGTTCCGCACGGGCCACGGCGACCTGTACACGATCCACCCCGACGGGACCCACCTCGTGCGCGTCACCTCGCAGGCCCTGCCCGACATGTACCCGGACTGGTCGCCGAACGGCGCGAAGCTCGTGTTCTTCACGGAGAACGGCGGAGCCACGACCAAGCGCGAGGTGTGGACCGTGTCCGCGAACGGGACGCAGCTGCAGCAGATCACGCACAACGACGTCGACGACTCGTTCCCGTGCTGGTCGCCGAACGGCAAGCTCATCGCGCTGCAGCGCGACGTCCACCAGGACGGCCGCGACTTCTACGACGTGTGGACGATGCGCACCGACGGGACCCACTTCCAGCGCGTCACGCACGACGGCTTCCTCGACGGGTCGCCCAGCTGGCAGGCGAAGTGAAGCGGACCATTGCGGCGGCCGCGGCCGGGCTGGCGGTGCTGTGCCTGTGGGTCGCGCCCGCACAGGCCGGGTTCCCCGGGGCGAACGGCCGCATCGCCTGGGAGAGCGGGAAGACGGACGAGTTCGACATCTACTCGTCGAAGCCGGACGGCTCGGACCGGCAGCAGCTGACCGAGGGCCTGCCGGAGGACCACCGCCCGCGGTGGTCGCCCGACGGCACGAGGATCGTGTGGTACCGCCACCTGGGGACCGACGGGCCCGGCAACATCTGGGTGATGGACGCCGACGGTTCGAACCAGACGAGGCTCATGAACACGCAGGCCTCGGAGGAGGACCCGGCCTGGTCACCGAACGGATCGCAGATCGTGTTCTGGCGGGCGAAGGGCGGGGGCGCGCCGAACCTGTGGATCATGGACGCCGACGGCTCGAACCAGCACCCCATCACGCACTCGCATGCCGGCGACATCGGGCCGTCCTGGTCCTCGACGAACGTGATCGCGTTCACGTCGTTCCGAACCGGGAACGGGGACCTCTACACGATCCACCCCGACGGGACGCACCTCGTGCGGGTGACCCAACAGGTCCTGCCCGACATGTACCCGGACTGGTCCCCGAACGGCGCGAAGCTCGTGTTCTTCACGGAGAACGGCGGCCTGACCAGCAAGCGCGAGGTGTGGACGGTGTCCGCGAACGGGACGCAGCTGCACCAGGTCACGCACAACGACGTCGACGACTCGTATCCCTCCTGGTCGCCGAGCGGCAGCCGGATCACGCTGCAGCGCGACGTCCGCCAGAGCGGGTTCGACTTCTACGACGCCTGGACGATGCGAACCGACGGGACCCACCTCCAGCGTGTGACGCACGACGCGTTCACCGACGGCGTCCCCAACTGGGGGCCCAGGTGACGGCGCCGCGGGTGCGCCGAGCCGCCGTGGCGGCCGCCATCGCGACGGGTCTGGTGATGCTGCCGGCGCAGGTGCACGCGGCGTTCCCCGGCGGGAACGGCCGGATCGTGTTCGAGCACGAGGCGCCGGCCGGCGACCACACGCAGACCGACGTGTACACCGTGTGGCCGGACGGCACCGGCGTCGTGCGGCTCACGCACACGCCCGGGAACAACGAGTTCGGACCGAACTGGAACCCCCAGGGGACGCAGATCGCGTTCTGGCGGACGCACGCGCCGTTCGGGTCGGGCAACGTGTGGGTGATGGACGCCGACGGTGCGAACGCCCGCCGGCTCACGACCGGCATCGACGCCCGCGATCCCGCATGGAACCCGGCCGGCGACCGCCTGGTGTACGACCGCGGGGTGGGCTCCGGCTCGGACCTGTTCACGCTGCGTGTCTCGGACGGCGGCGACCGGCACCAGCTGACGTCGGGCGACGCCGAGGACTTCGAGCCGGCCTGGTCGCCGACCGGCCGGTACATCGCATTCACCCGGGCGGCCGGCGGCGGCTCGGGCGACGTCGGCGACATCTACGTGCTCGACCTCCGAACGCACCACGTGACGCAGGTGACCGACACCCCCGCCTACGACCACCAGGTGGGGTGGTCGCCGGACGGGACCCGGTTGGTGTTCGAACGGGACTTCGACCGGCGCTTTGCGATCTGCACGGTGAAGCTCGACGGCACCGGGCTGCGCGAGCTGACGAAGGGGCCGCACTTCGACGTCGGGCCGGGGTGGTCACCGGACGGCTCCCAGATCGCGTTCGGCAGCGACCGCCCGGGCGAGGGGTTCCACGACATCTGGGTCATGGACGCCGACGGGTCGCACAAGCACCGGGTGCTGGCCATGGAGTTCGCGGAGGGGTTCCCGGACTGGCAGCCCTGGCCGCCGGGCTGACCTTCGAGCTCGACGCGCTCAGCAGTCCGGCGTGACCGGCGTGGCCGGCGGCCCGATCGGCACGCTCGCCTCGTGCGCCATCGTCGCGAGGTCGCCGCGGAGCACGTCCATGTCCGCGCGGTTCCAGTCCTGGTGGGTCTGGCACTGCCACTCCGGGTCCAGCTCCTGGTGGTACGGGCTCGTGAGGCTCTCGTTGTGCCCGATCACGTTGCGGAGCTGGATGTGGAACCGGTCCATCAGCCAGAGCGTCAGCGCCTCGACCGATGCCCGCTGCGCCGGGTTCGCCAGGATCTCCGCGTCGGACGTCCCGACCATCTCGATGCCGAACGCCGTCCAGTTCAACCCGACCGTGTGCCGGCACATGAACGTGAGCGGCGCGAGTTGGTAGATCGTCCCGTCGGTGTCGACGACGAAGTGGGCGCATGTCCCGGGCTCCTCGCCGAGGTCGGGCGCGTTCGAGGCAAAGGTGTTCCACGCGCCCCGGTAGGAGCTCCCCGCCGTGAAGTGCTCGACGACGACCCTGGGGTTCACGAGGTGGTACGTGTCGAGCCCGTAGTGCCGCTCGGCGTAGGCGCGCATCTGGTCCTTGCGCGACTGCGGGAGTGGGATCGGATCCTGGACGATCCGGGGCCGCAAAACCGCCGGCGCGGTCGTTCCCGTCGGCGAGGCCGGTGGCGCCGGCGTCCGCGTCGCGGCGGACGGCGACAACCGCGGCCGGCTCGGGCTCGGGGAGGGTGACGACGCCGGCGAGCCCGACGGGGTGGCCGCGGCGGAGGGCTCGCTCGACGAACCCAGCAGGCGAACCGCGGCGACGGCCCCCGCGACGACGAGCAGCACCAGCACCAGGATCCAGGCGGTCGCACGCCCGAGCTCCCCGTGCCGTTCGTCCGGCCCCCGGTTCACCCTTCCGTCCCCGAGAGGTGTCCGTCGAGCTCGAGCGTCCCGCCGAAGCTCCCGACGGAGAGCTGCGGCTCGTTGTTGCGCACGACGGCGCCGGGCGTTCGCGAAGGGATACGGCGGCGGGTCGGGGGGCACGTGGGCCATGGCCGCGATGATGCGCAACGGCCGTTCGGCGGGCAAGCACCCGGCGAGCGCGCGAACGGGCGATCAGCCCGCCGGGTACACCTCGCGGAGGTAGTCCTGCATCATCCGCGTCGCCGAGAACCGCGGCCCGATCGTGATCAGCGACCGCTTCACACGCTGGACCCACTCGTGCGGTACGCCGGACGCGTCGCGGTCGTGGAACATCGGGAGGACCTCGTGCTCCATGGTGTCGTAGAAGGCCGTGGCGTCGCGGCGGTCCTGCGCGTCGTCGCCGCCATCGGACGACGACTGGATGCCCCACCCGTTCGTCTCGTCCCAGGCCT
>DATLUW010000322.1:0-4535 GCA_035577825.1 Actinomycetota bacterium
GCGAAAGATTCTCGAAGATCTTCCGCCCTCGGGAGACCAATCTGGGCCAGATCAGCGCCCCATCGATGCCTTGTCGCCGCCGGTCGGGGCCCCTCCATCGGGCCGGCTCGCCACCCGCGGACGGCAGGGCGATCGCCGGTCCCAGATGCCCTGAACCCCCACAGGAACCAGCTACGTGCGCGTTCCTATACTGGCCCCGTGGCACGCCGACTCCGGTTTCGACCCCCCGGGCTGAAGCCGACCACGAAGGTCGGGACGCTCGGCCCCTACCGCGGCCGGCTCGGCCTCGGCTGGGTCATTGCTCCGATGATCGTCGGCGCGCTGCTCCTCGTCGCCGTCGCGATCTTCTTCTTCGCCGGCCGATAGCCCGCGAGCCAGAACCCGCTCGGCCGCTACCCCTCGTCGAACCCGGGCGGGCGGTGATCCCCCCACGGCCTCGCCGTCTCCAGCTGGGTGCTGAGGCGGAACAACGTCGACTCATCCGCTGGACGGCCGACGAGCTGCACGCCCACCGGCAACCCGAGCGAGTCGAACGACCACGGAACACTCACGGCCGGCTGCCCGGTGACGTTCCACAGGCTGGTGAACGGCGTGAACGAACCGGCGCGGATGAGCTCCATGAGCGGCTGCTCGTCGTTGCGGAACTCGCCGATCCGCGGCGGCGGCGTCGCGACCGACGGCATGAGCAGCACGTCCACGCGCGAGTGGAAGAACGAAGCCACCGGCCGCAGCGCCCGGTCGAGGTCCTCCCACGTCCGTTGATGGTCGGGCGCCGAGGTCGAGTCGCCCATCCGCATCAGCTCGCGGTTGAGCGGCTCGACGAGGTCGGGGTTCGGCCGGGGCGTCCGCGACGCCATCGACACCGCCCACAGGACCGGGAACCGGTAGAGCAACGACTCGTCGGCCGGCGGGGCCTCCTCCCACACCTCGTGGCCGAGCTGCTCGAGCAACCCGGCGGCCTCCTCCACCGCCGCGCGGTTCGCCGGCGCGACCTCCACCGGCGCGATCGGTCGCGTCGTGAACGCGATCCGGAGCCGGCCCGGTTCGACACCCGCCGAGCCCAGGAACGACCGCTCCGGCGACGGCGCCCAGAAGGCGTCGCCCGGCGCCGGCCCGGCCATCACGTCGAGCAGCGCGGCGGCGTCGGCCACAGTCCGCGCGATCGGCCCGCGCTGGGACAGCAGGCTGAACGGCCCCGGCGCGGCGCTCACCCGCCCGCGCGAGGGCTTCAACCCGAACACCCCGCACACCGACGCCGGGATCCGGATCGACCCGCCGCCGTCGCTCGCCTGCGCCAGCGGAACCAGCCCCGCGGCCACCCCGGCAGCCGCTCCCCCCGACGACCCGCCCGGCGTTCGTTCGATGTCCCACGGGTTGTGCGCCGCATGGAACGCCCGCGGCTCGGTCCACGGCACGCTGCCGAACTCCGACGTGTTCGTCTTGCCGAGCACCACGAACCCCGCCGCCCGGATCCGCCGCACCGACTCCTCGTCGGCGCCCGGCACGTGCTCGGCGAAGGCAGCCGACCCGTACGTCGTGCGCACGCCCTCCGTGTCGTACAGGTCCTTGATCGAGATCGGCACCCCGGCGAACGGCCTGGGGTCGCCGGGCCGGACCGACCGAGCCTCGTCCATCGCCCGGTCCAGGCACAGCGTGAGGAACGAGCCGAGCCGCCCGTCGAGGGCCTCAATCCGGCGCGCGTACAGCTCGACGAGCTCGACGGACGACACCTCGCCCGACCGGACCAGCCGGGCTTGCGAAAGCGCGGACGTGAAGGCGTCGGTCACGGCCACGGAACCTACGACACGAGACGGCAACCCGGCAGCCCGAACGCCCGAGCTTCGCGGTGCATCGTCGAACCCCCGACCCGCGACGACGTCGCCCGATACGGCCGGTTCCCCGATCCGGGCGCCGCTGCTACGGTGACGGCTTCGTCCGCGTCCCGGGGGGTTGCACACCATGCGAACTCGAACCGTGCTCGTCGTCCTCGCGACGCTCGCCTGCCTGACCGCCGTCGCCGCACCGGCCGTGGCCGGCCCGGTCACCGGGAGCGCGGGCATCGGTGACCCGTACTTCCCGCTCGCCGGCAACGGCGGCTACGACGTCCGGCACTACCACGTCGCCGTTCGCTACGACCCGGCGACGAACGCGCTGCAGGGCGTCACCCGCATCACGCTGGTCCCGACGGACGACCTGTCGCGGTTCGACCTCGACCTGGTCGGGCTCACCGTGGACTCGGTGAGCGTGGCGTCGGCCCCAGCGACGTTCGTGCGCAGGCTGCGCCAGGAGCTCGTGATCACGCCCGCCCACGTGCTGCGGGCGGACCACGCCGTCGACGTGGTCGTCGCCTACCACGGGATCCCGAATCGGTTCCGGGTCCCCGGCACCTTCATCCGGACGGGGGTCGTCCCGACCGACGACGGGGCCATCATCTGGGGCGAGCCCCAGGTCGCCGCGGCGTGGTACCCGGTCAACGACCATCCGCGGGACAAGGCCTCCTACCGGATCGACCTCACCGTCCCGGCCGGCCTGCAGGCCGTCTCCAACGGGACGCTCGCGAGTCATTCGACCCGGGGCGGCTGGACCACCTGGCGATGGATCGAACGAGCCCCGATGGCGAGCTACCTGGCGCTGGGCGCCATCGGGCACTTCGACCTGCGGTTCCGCACGACGCCGTCGGGCCTTCGCGTCATCGACGCGGTGGACCCCGGCATCGGGAACCGGGCCGACTTCGCGCTGCAGCAGGAGATCCGGATCGTCCGGTTCCTGGCGCAGCACTTCGGCCCGTATCCGTTCGACGCGCTCGGTGGGGTCGTCGACGACGCGTCGATGGGCGCCGCGCTCGAGAACCAGACCCGGCCGATCTACGACCCGGGATTCTTCCGGCCGGGCGGCGGAACCCCGGTCGTCGTGCACGAGCTGGCGCACCAATGGTTCGGTGACAGCGTCTCCGTGGACCTGTGGCAGTACACGTGGCTGAACGAGGGGTTCGCCACGTACGCGGAGTGGCTGTGGTCGGGCGCGCGGGGGAGGGGAACGGCCGAGCAGATCGCGGCGAACCTCTGCTCGATCCCCTCGTCCGACCCGTTCTGGAGCCTGAGGATCGGGGCCCCGGGCAAGTCGCACATCTTCGACGACCCCGTTTACGAACGCGGCGCGCTCACGCTGGAGGCGCTCCGGCGCCGGGTCGGGAGCCAGGACTTCTTCGACATCCTGCGCTCGTGGGCGGCCGCGCAGGCCGGACGGACGGGGAGCACCGCCCAGTTCCAGGCCGTCGCCCAACTGCTCTCCGGCTCAGATCTCGCCGCGTTCTTCCAGCGGTGGCTGTTCACGTCGGGACGGCCGGATCACTGCAGCGCGCCGGGCGCGTCACCGGCCGCGGCGGTGCCCTTCGTGCCGAACGCGACGCACGGATAGCGCTCCTCGCCGCTAGCCGATCGGGATGTCGACCGAGAAGTCGCGGTCGACCGTGCGGGTGGAGTGCAGCGTGTTCCCGCTCACCACGAACGGCTTCGGCACGGCGCCGAAGTGCATCCCGTCCGGCAACACGACGGTCGTCACCAGCTCGTCTGGGATGACCTTCGGCTGCATCTGCATCGAGAGGCGCAGCACCTTGTGGCCGTTCACGTCGATCACGCCGTGCGGGATCGTGTACACGAACACGAGGTCGGTCGGGATCTCCGGGGGCGACGACAGCAGGGTCGAGATCACCTGCTTGCCGGCCTCGGTGTGGTGAAGAACGTTCCGCACCGCGAAGTGCGACGTCCCGGTGTCCCGCGCCACGAAGTCGAGCTTCGTGTCCTGCGGCACGTACAGGTTGAACAGGGTCGAACGGTCCGAGCCCTGCTTGTTCACGATCGGCAGGCGCCGGTCGATGGGCGGGACGTTCACGCGCTGGCGGAGGACCGTGCGGACCTCGAGGTCGCCGTTCGGCTGGACCTCGACGCGGTGCAGCACGGTCGTCTTCGAGAAGAACGACAGCGCGTCGGTGCTCTGCGCGTCCTCGGCGACCAGCAGGTAGTCGCCGTCGGCCGGCTTGATCTGCCCGGTCCAGCCGAGCTGGTCGGCCAGGCGCTGCTGGTCGGGATCGGCGAACCACACCTGGAGGTTCTTGCTCGCGAGCGCGTTGCCGAGCTGGATCGCCGACTCGAGCAGCTGCGCGCCGTCGCTCGGGTTGCCGATCTTCGTCCACGCCTGCGCCACGAGCTGCGCGGACAGGTCCTTTCGCTCGTGCCCCTTGGGGTACGTGAGGTGGGAGTCGATGTACGCGATGCGCTCGACGTTCGAGGAGTTGACCTGGCCGCTCCACAGGGGAACGTCGAGCGGCCCGACCGCCTTCAGCATGTCGCCGACAGCGGCGGCGTCGACCTGGATCAGCCCGTCGAGGTGCTCGCCGGTGAGCTGCTCGTAGATGCGGGCCATGACGACCGCCGAGGAGGGGAAGTTCGGCGAGTAGTTCGCGTTGCCGAGGCGGATCTGGTCCTTCAGCGCGTTCGGGCCGGTGAGGTACCAGTTGTCCGGCGGGACCTCGACGG
>DATLUW010000323.1:0-7868 GCA_035577825.1 Actinomycetota bacterium
AGGATTCGTCCGGCCGATCAGGCATCGTTCGACTCCAAGTTCGAGCGGAGCGTGTGCATACCCCGCGAGACGAGCGACCGGACCGTCCCCGGGCGGCACCGCATGGCCTCGGCGGCCTGTCCGTCGGAGAGGTCGAGGTAGAACCGCAGCACGATCGCCTCGCGCTGGCGTTCCGGGAGCTCGAGCAGGACCGACCGCAGCGCGTCGCGGTCGACCACGGTGCGTTCGGCCGACGGCGACGTCTCGCGGCCCGGCGGTGGCGAGCTGCGCTGCAGGGCGCTCCGTTCGCGGGAACGGCTGCGGAAGTGGTTCCGGGAGAGGTTCACGACCGCTCGCCGGAGGTACGGCCCGAACGCGTCCGCCTGCCGCAGGTGCGCGAGGCGCCCGACGGCCCGGATGAACGCCTCGTGCGCGAGGTCCTGCGCGACCTCCCGGTTCCCGGTGAGCAGGTAGGCGAGCCGGACGGCGTCCGGGACGTTCCGTTCGTAGAGCTCGGCCATGCGGCTCGACCGATCCGTCACTCGATCCCCGATTCGTCGTGGGACGAGGGCATCCTGCGCCATCACACATCTCAGACACCCCAGCGCGCCGAAGCGCTGCCGTCACCCGGCCGCGGATGAGCTATCGCGCGAAGAAGTGCAGGCCGAGCCAGGCCCACCCGGCGATCAGGCCGACGCGGCCCGGCCGGGTTCGCATGACGGTCCGGAACAGCGTCGACAGCGACGGGATGCGCGAGCGCGTCCGTCGGCTGAGCAGCTCCAGCACGAACGCCACCGCGACGATGGCCGAGTACACGAGGATGGCGAAGTCGCGCGACATCATCGCTTCAGCAACCCCCAGCCGATGCGGAGCCAGATGAGGAGCGCGGTCGCGCGCCCGAGCGGCGTTCCCAGGAACGGGTCCGTGAGCACGCTGATCGTGGGGTGGCGGTAGGAGTTCAAGGTGAGCGAGGGCTGTTGGAACAGGTTGGCCAGCTCCCAGATCGCGAGGGCGACCACGACGAGCATCCACAGCACCTTGCCGGAGGTCTCGGCCGGCTCGAGCGATTCGTCGCGGAGCGGCCCGTGCCACGACAGCGCGATGGCGAACGCCCCCACCGCGGCGACCGCCAGCGAGGGTGGGACCGAGTAGCGGTCGAACCACCCCACCACCAGCGCGAACGCGATGGCCGGCAGCAACAGCAACGGCGCCGACGAACGCGCGAGGCCGTCGCGGATCCGACCGAGGAGCTCCGGCGGGTCGCCCCACCGCTCGACCGGCCGCTCGGCGGTTCCCAGTACCGCCCGTTCCCGCGCGCGAGAGATCGCCAGCGCCACGGCGGCGCCCACCAGGACGAGGAAGTGCAGGGGGTTCCCGGACAGCTCGTCGAACAGCGCCGCGACCAGCAGGCAGACGATGATCGGCTCGCGAACGCCCGCGCGGATCGTGGCCGCGACACCCACGGCCGGCGCCACGCCGGACGGGCCGGGCCTGGTGATCTCCTGCTCGGGGTCGGCCACCGTGTTCATCCCCTCGCGCGGGCTCACGATCGCGCTGCGAGGCGAGCGTACCCCCAACCGCAGGAATGCAGACGCGGTCGCGCGGGCCGGCCCCTCCCCCGCGGGCCGGGCGGCCCGATGCCGCCGCCGCGCCGGAATGGAACAATGGCGACCGCCGGGCGGGCGTCGTACGCACTCCTGCCCGAGCCGGCGACTGCTGCGCACGAAAGGAGCACGAACATGGGTCTCGGGTACGACCAGCCCCTCTACGTCCTGGCGTTCGACCACCGCGGGTCGTTCCAGAAGAAGTTCTTCGGCATCTCGGGCGAGCCGACGCCGGAGGAGGCCGAACGCATCAGCGACGCGAAGATGGTCATCTACGAGGGCTTCCGCAAGGCGGTCGAGGGCGGCGCGCCCAAGGAGGCGGCCGGGTTCCTCGTGGACGAGCAGTTCGGCTCCGACATCGCGCGCACCGGCCAGAAGGAAGGGTTCCACTTCGCGATGCCGGTGGAGAAGTCCGGGCAGGACGAGTTCGACTTCCAGTACGGCGAGGACTTCGGCAAGCACATCGAGGAGTTCGACCCGACGTTCTCCAAGGTGCTCGTCCGGTGGAACCCCGAGGCCGACCAGGGCATGAACCAGCGGCAGGGCGCGCGGCTGAAGCGGCTCGGCGACTGGCTGCACGCGAACGACCGGAAGTACCTGTTCGAGCTGCTCGTGCCGGCCGAGCCGCACCAGCTCCAGTCGGTCGGGGGCGACTCCGACCGCTACGACAAGGAGCTCAGGGCCGGGCTGATGCACACGGCCATCGGCGAGATCCAGGACGCCGGGATCGAACCCGACATCTGGAAGATCGAGGGCCTCGACGCCCGCGAGGACTGCGAGCGGATCAGTGAGCAGGTCCGGCGCGACGGTCGCGACGGCGTGGCATGCGTGGTGCTCGGCCGCGGGGCGAACGACGACGCCGTGATCCACTGGCTGAAGACGGGCTCGGGCGTGCTCGGCTACATCGGGTTCGCGATCGGCCGGACGATCTGGTGGGACGCGCTCAAGGGCTACGTGGACGCGACCACGCAGCGCGACGCGGCGAGCGACACCATCGGCGCCAACTACCGCCGCATGATCGACGCCTACAACGGAACGGCCTAGCGATGTCGGTGATCAAGACGATCGACCTGGTGGGCGTGTCCACGGAGTCCTGGCGCGACGCGGCGGCGCAGGCGCTCGCCGAGGCGGCGAAGACGCTGCGCAGCATCGAGGCAATGGACATCCTCGAGACCAGCGCGACGGTGGAGGGCGACCAGATCGCCGAGTACCACACGCACGTCCGGATCCGCTTCCGAATCGAACGCTGAGCGGCTACCCGCTCACGAGCGGCGGAGCCAGTGGAGCGGCGGGAGGGTGAGCTCGACGTTGCGGTCGGGTGGCTCGCCCGGGCCCTTCGAGTCGAACCCGTACTGCGGGTCGTTCGCGGTGAGCTCGCGGTGGAGGCTCGCGAGGTAGGGCAGGCCGGCGAGCCCGCGCGGGTCGGCCGGCGCGTCGTGGTCGAACAGGGTGCACCAGATCGAGATCGAACCGTCGCGTCGCACCGCGAGCTCGACGATCCGCGACTGCGACGTCCAGTCGATGTGCGCGGCGGTCCCGATGTCCCAGAAACCGTTGGTCTTCTTCGCCGGGTCCGGCCTCGGCGTGATCACGTTGTCGTGCGTGTGGCCGTTGACCCAGGCGACCACATTCGGGAACCGGTGCACGAGCGCCTCGACCTGGTCGGCCATCACGCGCGGCAGGTCGTTCGCGCCGGGGTCGTCCGGGTCGGGCGCGATGTTCGGGTTGTCGAGCGAACGCAGCCCGTGGTGTGAGAAGAGGACGACGACCCGGTCGGCGTGCCCGGTTCGCACGACGTTGCCGTTCGAGTCGAAGTAGTGCGAGTGCGCGGCGATCAGCCGCTGCTCGAGCCAGTCGAACTGAGCCAGCCCGATGCTCCCCGAGTCGTAGCCGCCCGGGTTCACCGTGTCGAGCGTGATGAACCGAAGCCAGCCCTCGCGGTCCCACGTGAAGTACGCGGTGCCGTCCCTGCGGTTCCGCTGGCCGAACCCGTGCCCGACCGGGGTCCCGGTCGTGTGGAACATCTGCTCGATGTAGTCGGCGCGGCGGAGCGTCCGCCGCTTCCGATCGGCCGTGACCGGCGTGGCCGGCCCCGCCAGGAGGTTCTCCAGCGGGTTGCACGGATCGAACGCCGGCGGGGGACCGCTGACCTTCAGGCCGCCGAGCGCGACCTGGTTGAGGGCCTCGTTCCGGTGGACGTTCCCCTGCATCAGGCCGTCGTGGTTCCCGAGCGCCTGGATCCACCGCATGCCGACGCCGTTGGCGCGGAACGGCTTCAGGGCCTGCGTCAGCAGCCCGGGTGCGTCGGGGAAGCCGTAGTCGGCCTTGTACTTGTCGCTCACGCCGGGGTCGGGGTGCCAGTACTCGCCGTCGCCCCACGACGCGGCCTGCACGCCCTCGTAGTCCGGGCCGCCGCTGTTCGGCGTGATCAGGTGCCCGCCGTCCATCGCGTCGACGAACCACCGGAGCTCGTTCAGCTGTTCGTTGTCGGTGTTGTCGCCGGTCGCCACCACGAACCGGAACGGCACGCCGGTGACCGGCCCGACGGCGATCCTCCGCAGCCGCCGGATCATCGACTCCAGCACCTGGACCGTGAGCGTCTCGTGCGCCCGCTGCGCCGAGTTGAAGTCCTGCCCCGGGCACGACGCGTCGGCGTACCGGTCGAGGAACTCCACCCGGGCGGGCGACTGCGCGTCGACGAGGTGGATGTCGGTGAGCTGCACGAACGACGTCGCCAGACGGATCGGGCTCGTCGACCGCGGTGCGAGGTCGGTTCGAAGGAGGTGGGGTTCGCCCGCTCCGAACGCCAGCCGGTGGTACGTCGCCTCCGTGCCCTGACCGCACGTTTCGCCCTTGACGATGGTCCGCCCGAGCGTGGTCAACGACGCGGTCGCTGCGAGGTGCGGCGCACGACCGGCCAGCGCCTCGGCGAACGGCAGCCGCGCGAGCTGGGTCGCTGCGGCCGCGCCGGCCGACAGCTTGAGGAATTCACGCCGCGAAAGGGAGCGGGCCACGAGCACGAACCTCCGGCCGCGATTCGTACCCCGCGGACGCCGGGTTCATGCCTTGCCTCGATCGGAGTGTCGGTCAGTCGGCCGGGTAGACGAAGACCGGGGTTCCGATCGGCAGGCGGTCGAACGCCCAGTCCGTGACGTCGTTGGTGAGGCGGACGCAGCCGTGGCTGGCCGGATAGGACGGCACCGACGGCGAGCCGTGGATCGCGTAGCCGCCGTAGAAGTAGGACGGCCGCCACATCTCGCCGAGGAAGCTCGTGTGGTCCCCGTCGATCTTGCGGTCGATCGCGAAGTGGCCGCGCGGCGTGTGCGCGAGGACGGTGTCGCCGGATTCGTTTTCGAACGTGTTCCCGCTTCCGGTCGACGTGTCGAACACGTGCGTGACCTGGCCGTTGTACACGAACATCAGGATCTGCCGGTCGATGTCGATCTCGACGTGCCTTCCGGCCGAGGTGTCCCCGGCGACGAGCTTCACCGGGTTCGCGAGGGCCTTGCGAGTCTCGGGGCCGACCGCGCCGTCGACGCCGATGCGGTTCGCCTTCTGGAACGCCATCACGGCGTGCAGCGTGTCGTCGCCGAACACGCCATCGACTGCGAACACGTAGAAGCCCATCGACGCGAGCTGCCGCTGAAGGTCCTCGACCGCCGGGCCCTTGTCGCCGACCCGCATGATGACCGGGCCCGGGGGCGAGCCGCTCGGCGACGGGTCGGTGGTCGGGCTCGGCGGCGACGTCGGGCTCGGAGCTGTGGTCGGGCTCGGAGCGGTCGACGGCGATGGCTCGACGGATGGTTCGCTCGACGGTGAGGGTGCCACGGACGGCTGGACGGAGGGCGACGGTTCCACCGACGGCTCGGCGGACGGTGACGGGCTCGGAGCGATCGACGGGGTCGGGCTCGGCGCGTGCGAAGGCGGGGGAGCGGCGGCAGTCGGGCCGGCCGCGGTCGGGTTCGAGCCGCTGCACGCGGCGAGCGCCGTCAGCGCGAACCCGGCGAACACCCCCACCAGGACGCGAACCACCCTGGACGACACCCGATCCTCACCCCCCGCCGCCTTGGCGGCTCCGACTCAGGCGGCCCACCGGTCGGCGGGCCCGTTGGCTAGTTTCGCATCGGTGTGGACGTTCAGGAAGGGCCGAACGTTCCATCTCTCGGGACCGTTGGGACACGCCGAAAGGACATTGTTCGGGCGTGGGACAATCGCGGGCATGCCGGCAACCATCCTGGTCGGGACCCAGTGGGGCGACGAGGGGAAGGGCAAGGTCACGGACTTCGTGGCCGACCAGATGGACTTCGTCGTCCGCTACCAGGGCGGGAACAATGCCGGCCACACCGTCCTCGCGGGAGACCGGCTGCTCAAGCTGCACCTGATCCCGAGCGGCATCCTGTACCCGCACATCACCTCGGTCATCGCAGACGCGGTCGTGATCGACCCCCGCGTGCTGATCGAGGAGATGGACAGCCTGGAGGCGCGGTCCATCGACACCTCCAAGCTCGTGATCAGCGGGAACGCCCATCTGATCATGCCGTACCACCTCGAGCTCGAGAAGGTCACCGAGCGGTTCCTCGGGCGCAACGCCTTGGGAACCACCAAGCGCGGGATCGGGCCGGCGTACGCCGACCGCGCCGCCCGGATCGGGCTTCGCGTCCAGGACCTGTACGACGAGAAGATCTTCCGCCAGAAGCTCGAGGTGGTCCTCAAGGAGAAGAACCTCGTCCTCACCAAGGTCTACGGCCGGCTGCCGATCGAGGCCGATGCGATCGTCGAAGACTACGCCGGCTACGCCGAGCGCCTGAAGCCGCACATCGCCGACACGTCGAAGCTGCTGTGGAATGCGCTTCGCGCCGGCCGGAACGTGATGCTCGAGGGCGCGCAGGGGACGCTCCTCGACCTCGATCACGGGACGTATCCGTTCGTGACGTCGAGCAGTCCGGTCTCCGGCGGCGCGCTCGCGAGCGCCGGCCTGGGGCCGGGCGAGGTGCAGCGGGTCATCGGCGTCACCAAGGCCTACGTCACCCGCGTCGGGGCAGGGCCGTTTCCGACCGAGGACACCGGCGACGACGGCGAGCGGATGGGGGAGCGGGGGCAGGAGTTCGGCACGACGACCGGTCGCAAACGCCGGTGCGGGTGGTTCGACGCGGTGCTGCTTCGGTACGCGGCTCGAGTGAACGGCCTCACCGAGGTCTTCCTGACCAAGCTCGACGTCCTGAGCGGGTTCGACCGGGTGAAGGTCTGCACCGGCTACCGCGCCGGCGACGCCGGGTACGACGACTTCCCGCCCAACCAGTCGCTGTTCCACGCGGCGAGGCCGGTGTTCGAGGAGGTCGACGGCTGGGAGGAGGATCTCTCTGCTGCGCGCTCATTCGAGGACCTGCCGAAGGCCGCGCAGGCCTACGTCGAGCACCTCGAGGACCTCGGCGGCGTCCGGGTGAGTGCGGTCTCGGTCGGCCCGTCGAGGGAGCAGACGCTCGTCCGCGCCTAACCCGACTGCTTCGCGAGGCGGTCGTAGAGGACCAGATTCACCGAGGCCGCCAAGTTGAGGCAGTGCATCGTCGGGATGATCACGAAGCGGTGGCACTGCGCCAGCACGGCGCCCGGCAGCGAGCCGTCCTCCGGCCCGAACACGTAGAGCGCCTCCTCGGGGTGCTGGAACTCGGGCAGGCGTTCGCTGTTCCGGCGGAACTCGACCGCGACCGGCGTGAACCCGTCCCCGCGGAACGGATCGATCGCCGCGACGCCGTCGACATCGAGCCGGCGCATCCGCACGTCCTTGTACCCGCGCAGGCGCTCCTCGCGCGGCAGGCGCGGCACGCCCTCGGTGTGCACGCGGTCGCCGGTCCACACGAGCGTCTCCGACCCGAACGCCGCGCACGCCCGCAGCGCCCCGCCCACGTTGAACGGGTACTTGGGATCGATCAGCAGCACTGCGGCGCGGTCGGCCATGACGGCATCGCTTTCGACGAGACGGGGGACCAGGGGATTGTGGCAGCACGAGCCCGCCGCGCATAGGCACGCGAAGCGCCCGACCGGCCGCGGCCGGTAAGCTCCGCCGCTGATGAAGGTCCTCGTCGTCGGCCAGGGGGGGCGGGAGCACGCGCTCGCGTGGAAGCTCGCCCAGAACCCCACGATCGACCGGCTCTTCGCCGCGCCCGGCAACCCCGGGATCGCGCGGGTCGCCACGTGCGAGCCCATCGCGGCGGCCGACGTCCCGGGGCTGGCGGAGTTCGCGGAGCGGGAGGGGATCGACCTCACGGTGGTCGGGCCGGAGGCGCC
>DATLUW010000324.1:0-2303 GCA_035577825.1 Actinomycetota bacterium
GCCCGAGCTGCGCGAGTCGGAGTCGGCGAAGCCGCGGTTCGTCTTGCAGCGGAACACCAGCCGCACGTTGCCCGCCACGCCACCCAGCACGCTGCTGATCGTCGCCGCCGGCACCACGATCGGGCCCGACGACGGCGTCGCGGAGAGCGTGTCCGCCGGGTTGTTGCCGGTGGCCCTGAAGATCTCGAAGTAGTTCGCGCCGGCGCCGAAGGCCTTGATGACCTCGGAGAACCAGCGCCGTTGCTTGTCGTACACCGGGCGTGTGACGCCGTCCGAGTACACGCAGGCGGCGTCGTTCACCGGCGCTCCCACGTAGACCATGAACGAGTCCTGCGGCGCGTTCGCGCCGGCAGCGGAGCTGGAGATGAAGTTGCCCGCCACCACCGCGAGTGGGTCGCCGTGGAACCAGCCGGTGCGCGTGGTCGCCGTGGTGCCGATGCTCGTCGACATCCGCGTGCGGTAGTTGAAAGTCACCACCAGCGACTGCGACGGTGTCATCGCGATGTCGCGATAGAGCATCTGGTCCGCCTGGTCGACGTAGCCCGGGAAGCGCTGCGGCGAGCCGCCGCCCGCGAAGCTCGCGTCGTGCAGGAAGAAGACGCAATCCTGGTTGAACGGCTGGCCAGTCACGGCATCCATGACGCTCAGGTCGCCGTGCTGCCGGAGCCCGCACCACGCCGAGCGCGTGCCGTTGATCGGCGACCACATCATCGCCGAGCCGGCATTGTTCCCCGGATCCGCATGCCAGTAGCTCACCACGCCGAACGTGCGCTTGGCCGAGCTCTGCTGGCTCAAGACGTAGTTCCCGATATTGCCGTGGTCCAGCGCCCACCACGGCCGCAAGTCGTCGGTGAGCGTCAGCCCGCCGGTGGAGTTGTACTGCCGGTGCGTCGGCCACCAGCCGTGCAGCGAGTCCGGCGCCTGGATGCCGACCGTGTTGTCCCAGTCCCAGAACGCGTTCGTGGCCACGTTGAGCCCGGGCCGGTAGGTGCCGGTGTAGATGTTCCAGTAGTTATCCGACGCGGTGTGGTTCGTGTACGACTTGCCCACGTACACCGTGTCCGGGTCGGGCCCGGCCGAGACGCCGAGGCGCTTCGCGCGTGTCGCGGTGAGCTGCTTCACGATCTGCGCGTTGCGCAGGACCTCGCCGGGCGCGCCATCGTCCTGTGCGCGCACCGGCCGCGCGATCACGCACAGGCCCGCGGACAGGAGCAGGCCCACGATACGAAGAGTGCGTGGCCTCATGTCGATCTCCTCAGCGGTTCAGCACGATCACGCGGCCTGCCTCCCTTTGCGTGCTGCTGCGAACGAAGTACACACCGCGGCCCACCTTCTCGCCCGCGTCGTCGGTGCCGTCCCAGACGAGTTTCGCCTCGCCCGCCGGGAAGACGCGGTCGGCGAGCGTGCGCACCTTGCGGCCGGCGACGTCGTAGACGTTCACCTGCACGCGGCCGGCATGCGCGATGCCAAGGCGCACGGTCGACTCGCCCTGGCGCATCACCGAGTTCCCGATCTTGAAGAACTCCGGGATCGGCCGCTGCGACGGCGGCGTGTCCAGGGCCATGCCCGAAGTGGCATTCGGGCAGATCGCGCTGAATACCTTGTTGAGCATGTAGTAGTACCAGGCGAGCCGCCCACCGTCGGTATCGCAGTAGCGGCTCATCAGGTGCTCGATCTCGTAGCCGCTTGTGACAGCGACCCAGTTGCGGAGCGGCACCGCGGTCTTGACCACGTCCGACACGTAGGGACCGTTCAACCCGGCGTTCTCGTAGAACGCGCCCTCCTGGGACTCGGGGAGGGCCGGGTTCCGGTTGAAGACGTCGTTCGAGAACGAACAGGTACTCACGACGCCATAGACGTCGTTCAATGGTGTGAGCGCCGTGGTCGTGAGCACGTCGGCGCAGTCGCTGACGTTGCCGGAGATCGACTGGTAGGACTGGTTGCGGAACACGATGCCCAGCTTGTCCGTCAGGAACTGCGTATGCGCCGGGTCAATCCCACCCGTGGCCTTCTCCGACTGCCCGAAGCCGTCGCCCTGGACGAAGATCCCGCGCGGCTGCGCCAGGCCGCCCGCCGCGGTGAGGAAGTCGTTCAGCAGCGAGATGTCGTTCTGGCTGCGGTTCACGAACGGCCCGAGGATGCCCGAGTTCAGGTCGCCGGAGAGGATCGACACCATGCGGTAGTAGGCGCGCAGCATCTCCGGCGTCGGATTTGTCACGGAGTACTTGTTGGTCGCGAAGTCCATGTTGGCGCGGTTCGCGAGCCGGCTGCCGATCCCGCCAACACTCGTGGTGAGCGACTCG
>DATLUW010000325.1:0-5437 GCA_035577825.1 Actinomycetota bacterium
CCTCCGGCGGCGTCTCCGCCGGGGAGCGCGACGTGGTCAAGCGGGCGTTCTTCCGCCGCGGCGACGTGGACTTCTTCCGGGTCGCCATGCAGCCGGGCATGCCGCAGGCGTTCGGGATGATCGAGGGCAAGCCCTACTTCGGCCTGCCGGGGAACCCGGTGAGCGTGTTCGTGTCGTTCGAGGTCTTCGTGCGGCCGGCATTGATGAAGCTGCTCGGGCGCAAGGACCTGTTCCGGCCGGAGGTCACGGCGCGGCTCGCCTCCGAGATCTCCGGGCCGAAGGACCGGCTGCAGTTCGCCCGCGTGCTGGTGAAGCGGACGCGTGACGGCTGGGTGGCCGAGTCGACCGGGGGCGGTTCGTCGAACCTCGTCTCGACCGTCGCCAGGGCGAACGGGCTCGCCATGATCCCGGCGGGCCAGGAGACGGCCCCGGCGGGCTCGGAGGTCCGGGTCATGGTGTTCCGCTCGCTGGAGTCATGAGCTCCCTCGACCGGGCTCCCGACGATACCGCGCGCATCGTCGAGGTCGGCGCCAAGGAGATCACGGAGCGGGTAGCCGTGGCCGAGGCACGGCTGCGAACGACCCCCGAGGCGGTTGCCCGCCTGCAGGAGGGAACGCGGAAGGGCCACCCGCTGGAGGCCGCTCGCATCGCGGGCATCATGGGCGTCAAGCGTACGCCGGATCTGCTGCCGTTCTGCCACCCGATCGCGGTGACCGGCGCCGAGGTCCTGGTCGAGCCGGACGCCGCCGCCGGCGTCGTCCGGGTGCAGGCGACCGTGAAGGCCCGCGACCGGACGGGCGTCGAGATGGAGGCGCTCACGGCCGCGTCGGTGGCCGCGCTGTCGCTGTACGACACCGCGAAGGAGTTCGACCGGGCGGCCGAGATCGCCGGCGTCCGGCTGCTGTCGAAGTCCGGCGGCAAGAGCGGCGACTACCAGGCCGAACGCGACTCGTAGGCCGTTCGGCTGCTGTTGACGCCGGCCTCGAAGAAATTTCACGGATGAGATTCTCCGGCCCCATATGTTGTGTTACCGTCCCTTCCCAGCCCACATCTTGTGGCCGAAACCGGGGCTCGGCCGACAGGGGGCCTGGGATGGATTGGCTATTGGTCGGCAGTGTGGTCATCATTCTGGCCGCGTACGCGCTTCCCCCTCGCTTGGCTCGTGGTCGCGCGCGCTCGAGCATCGAGGAGTTCAACTACCACATGGGAGTGCTGGAACAGACGGAGAAGGCAGGGGGCCGGTGGATCGTCGCACCCCGCAAGGGCGAGGCGTTCGTCGGCCGGCGTGAGCGGGCTCGTTCCCGTGCGCGCGCCCGCCGCCGCCGGGTGTTCACGGTACTGCTCGAGGCGTTGGCGCTGACGCTCCTGATCGGGATGTTCCCGCCGCTGCGGGGGATGTGGATCCTCTCCGGCGTGGTGTCGGTCCTCCTCTGCGCGTACGTCCTGATGCTCATGAACGTGAAGCGTCTGGAGGAGGCCAGCCCGCTGCCGGCCCGCAGCGAGTCGGACGGGCTGGACGTGCCACTCGGGCCTGCGGCGCCCAGCCCGGACCGGCCGATGAGCTGGCTCACGGAGCACGACATCGTGCACGTCCGCCTCCGCGATCCCGCCGAGCTCGAAACCGCCGGCGTCTAACCCCCGCCGTTCCCGCTAGCATCGCGGCCTCATGGATCTCGAGCCGCTCGGCGTTGGCTTCCGCGAGGAGTTCGACCGGAAGATGGCCGCGCGGGAGCGTGCGTTGGCCGCGTCCCGGCGCTCGATCCGGAGCAGCGCGAACTGCATCCGCGCGCTGCACCGCGGCGACCGGGCGAGGGCGGCGGAGCTGATGGAGGACGCGCGGGCCGCCGTCGCCGACGGGGTCGCCGCCTGCGTCGACCACCCGGACGTCGCGCAGGGCGGGTTCCTCCAGGACGCGATGAAGGAGTACACCGAGGCCCGTTTCACCGAGGCGATCATCGACGGCTCGTCCGAGGTGCCGACCCCGGACGAGCTCGGCGTCGAGCTCGCGCCGTACCTGAACGGGATGTCCGAGGCGATCGGCGAGGCCCGCCGGGAGATTCTCGACCTGCTGCGCCGCGGCGACGTCGCGAACAGCGAGCGCATGCTCCGGGCGATGGAGGACATCTATTCGCTGCTCGCGACGATGGACTACCCGGACGCCATCACCGGGAACCTCCGCCGCTCGACCGACGTGGCCCGCTCGATCATGGAGAAGACGCGCGGCGACCTGTCGCTGTCGATCGTGCAGCGCGATCTGATCGACGCGCTCGACCGCCACGCCCGCGCGGTGCGCGGCGACGACGAAAGCGATGCTCCCGGATCCGGATAGCCCAGGTGGCTACGCCTTCGCGGGCTCGGCGGGCACGTCCGGCGTCTCGTCATGGAGCGTGACGTCGCGGACCTGAACCGCGAAGCGGATTCCCTCGGCGTCGAAGCGCTGCTTGATCCGCTCGCGGAGGTCGCCGGGCACCGACAGGTAGGCGTCCGGCTGCACGTACGGTGTCACCAGCAGCCCGACGCCGTTCTCGCCCAGGTCGTTGGCGGAGACGCCGCAGGGCGGGTCCGCGAGGATCCGTTCGTCCGCTCCGGCGATGGCGAGGATCAGCGAGCGGGCCCGTTCGAGGTCCTGGTCGAACCCGATCGTCAGCGCGACGTCGGCCCGGACCCGCCCCAGGCGTGAGTAGTTCACCAGGCCGTTCGACTGGATCTGGTTGTTCGGCAGTGTGACGAGCCGGTTGTCGGGGAGTCGGAGCACCGTCGTGAACAGCAGGATCTCCCGCACCGTGCCGAGGTGGCCCATCGTCTCGACGAGCTCGTCGCGCTTGTACGGCTGGAACATCAGGACCGAGACCGTGGCGGCGAAGTTGGCGATCGACTGCTGCAGGGCCAGGGCGAGCAGCGCCAGGACGACGATCGTGAGCGCCGATACGAACGTCGCGGGAATGCCGGCCGCGATCAGCGCGAGCCCGACCGACACCGCGATCAGCAGGAAGTACGCGGACGAGGCGAGGAGCCGGACCACCGACGGTCCGAGCTGTTCCTCATGCTTGCGCAACACCCGTTTGACCAACCGCCGGGCGAGCGCCGCCAGCAGGTAGCCCACGAGCACGACGAGCGCGGCGATGCCGAGGTGCACCAAGAAGCGGAGCACCTTCTCCAGCACGTCGTGCATCGGCACCCCCCACGTTCCTCGACGCGATGCGCGGGCCAACCTCGACCCGCCGGAGCCTATGCGCGACCCGGCGCTCAGGCAACGCGATCGAAGGGGCGCCCCGGCTTCCTGGTCAGACGACGCGAAGCTTGCCGAGGAACCCGTCCGCGATCTCTCGGTCGCCCTCGACGATCAGGGTGCCGTTCTCCTCGAGCTCCGCGAACGTCCCTCGCCCGGTCGCCGCCATGACGAACTCCGGCGCGGGGATCTTCAGCCCGGCGGTTGGCCCCGGCGCGGGGAGCGAGGCGTCATCGCTTGCGCGGAACCCGAACTCGCCCGAGTGCAGGTCGGCCGCCCACGACTGGAGCGGCACGCCGGTGAGGTCGATCGTGATCGAGCCCGCCCGTCGCAGCTGCTGGACCACCGACGTCCCCGCGGCCGTCAGCACGAACCCCGCCGGGACCGCCAGGTCGGCCGTCTCGAGCGCCATGCCGAGTCCCAGCCGGATGTCCTGCCGATGCACCCATTCGTCGAACGGCCGGCTCCAGGCGAACATCCCCGCCGGGCCCTTGCCCCACATCGTCGGCACGCGGACCTTGAACGCCGCTGCCGGCGCCGCCTTCGCGACGCCGAGCAGCCGGCGTCCCCATCGGTCGAGCGCGAGCAGCAGCTCGGTGACCGGCCGGTCGGCGTAGCTCCCGACCACCTTGTCGTTCCACTGTTCGAGCTTGTCGGAGCTCGACCAGACCTTCGGGAAGATCGACCCCGTCACCGAGGCCTTGTCGGTCGTGATGAGGTGCGCCGCGACCTCGCGCACGCGCCATCGGGGGAGCACTTCGGTCTCCCACTGCGACGCGTCGAGCGTTCGCAGCAGCGCGAGCGTGCGGACCCGTTCCATCCGGATGCCCCGGACGATCTCGGCCTTCGCGATCGCGAGCTCCACGACAGGAACGAGGATAGGCCGGTTCCGTCCAGCCTGTGTTCAGAGGTGCCGGGTGCCCGTCCTGCTCGTTGCCTGCCGGTCGTCGCTTGCCTCGGTTACGGTGTGATCGCACCGCACCCACGTTGCCCGAGTCCCGCATCAGGCCTCCAGGGGCCTCTGTTACGCTAGCCCGCCCTTGGGGGTGTAGCTCAGCCCGGTAGAGCGCTGCCTTCGCACGGCAGAGGTCAGGGGTTCAAATCCCCTCACCTCCACGAGAAGAGGCCCTGGTCAGGGCCTCTTATTGTGGAGGACCCCGAAGACCCTACTTGCCGGCTTCGGTCGCATGCGGCGAGGATGCGGCGGCGGCGATTTGTGCGAGGTCGTTCAGAGCCTGGGAGAGTGCCGCGTCGAGGTTGGGGAACAGGGTGGCCGTATGTGTCAAGGGTGGTCCGGATGCTGGCGTGTCCAAGGCCCTCCTGGATCACCTTCGGGTGGGCTCCCATGCTGATGGCGAGGCCAGCGGCAGTGTGTCGCAGATCGTGGATATGTAGTGGAGCGAGACCCGCGCGGTTCACCGCAGGCACGAACTCACGGGTCCGGAAGTAGCGTCGAACCGGGCCTCCCTGGGGCGACGAGAAGACGAAGCCATGGCTCGGCGGAAACTCGGCAAGGTGATCCTCTAGAACCCCCACGAGGAAGTCGGGAATGGTGATGGTCCGCGTACTCCCGAATGACTTCGGCTTCCCGGGCACCAGTCTTCCTTGGACCTCCACGAGGGCGTGGCTAATCGTCATGCGCCGGTGGAGCAGGGAGACGTCCGATGGTGTCAGCGGCACGAGTTCGCTCCAGCGAGGGCCGAGATACCCAGCCGTGAGGACCAAGGCCCGATAGCGCGGTTGGTGCTCGGCGGCGAGAAAGTGAAGGTCCTCGGCCGTCAGGAACCGCATGCTCTGGGGGACGGGCTTGGGGAGCCGGATGCCCCCACAGGGTGACTTACTGATTCGTCCTGCCGTGACCGCCGCCTCCATGATCGCGCTGAGGCAGTGGAACGCTTTGCGGACCGTGCTGGGGGCAAGTCCCCGATCTACAAGGTCGTTCACCCAATCCTGGACAACCTCGTGGTCGAGCAATGATATTGGGTACCTCCCCAGGCTCGGGACGGTGTCGTTGCGGATGTTGATCTCCATCCGCAGGTGGTCGCCCGGTACGGCCGCGAGGACGCCAGGCGGGGGCGCAACGACCCGTGCACGTGCGGCACCGGGCGCAAGTGGAAGTCGTGCCACGGGTCGGCGACTGCGTCAGCGGCGGGCGCGTAACCATTGCCTCGAAACAGTCAGAGGATGGTTAGGAGGAACAGCTGCGGG
>DATLUW010000326.1:0-5893 GCA_035577825.1 Actinomycetota bacterium
TCCAGCTCCTCCGGCGTGCAGTAGCAGCGGTAGGCGCTCCCGCCCTCGACCAGCTTCGCCGCCGCCTCCTGATACACGTCGAACCGCTCGGTCTGCCGGTACGGACCCCTGGGCCCGCCCACGCCCGGCCCCTCGTCCCAGTCGAGCCCCAGCCAGTGGAGCGACCGTTCGAGGACGTGCATCGCCTCCTCCGTCACGCGGTCGGCGTCGGTGTCCTCGACGCGCAGGACGAACGTTCCGCCGTGCCCCCGGGCGAACAGCCAGTTGAACAGCGCCGTTCGCGCCCCTCCCACGTGGAGGGACCCGCTCGGCGCGGGCGCGAACCGGACCCGAGGCGTGTCGCTCATCGAGCCATTCTCCCAGTCAGCCCGCGACGACCTGGTTCGCGAGGATGCCGATGCCCTCGATCTCGACCTCGACACGGTCGCCCGGCTGCATGGGCCCGATGCCGGCCGGCGTTCCCGTCAGCACGACGTCGCCCGGGAGCAGCGTCATGAACTGCGAGATGAACGCGATCAGCCCCGCCGGGCCGTAGGTGAGGTCGGACGTCCGGGCGTGCTGGCGAACCTCGCGGTTCAGCCTGGTGGTCAGCTCGAGGTCGTCGGGATCGAGCTCGGTCTCGATCCACGGACCGAGCGGGCACGACGTGTCGAACCCCTTCGCCCGCGTCCACTGGCCGTCTCTCGACTGGAGGTCGCGGAGCGTGGCGTCGTTCGCGCAGGTGTAGCCGAGGATCGCGCGGGCGGCGTCCTCGGGCGTGAGCCGGTGCGCCAGCCGTCCGACGACCACCGCGAGCTCGCCCTCGTAGTCGAGGCGCTCGCTGATCGGCGGGTACACGATGGGATCGCCGGGCCCGATCACGGACGTGGACGGCTTGAGGAACGTGAGCGGCACCTCGGGAACGTCCTCGCCCATCTCCTTCGCGTGGTCGGCGTAGTTCCTGCCGACCGCGACCACCTTGGAGGGCAGCACCGGCGCCAGCAGGCGGACGTCGTCGACGGGGATCTCATCCCCGGTCGGAACCGGCTGTTCGAAGAACGTGCCCTGCAGCGTGCGGATCGCCCCGCCGTCGAGCACGCCCGTGCCGATGCGGTCGCCGAACCGGAACCGAACGAGTCGCATGCCGGCGAGGGTAGCGGAATCGGGGACCGGGCTCTGCGGGGCCCGACCCCCGATCCGTTCCGCGTTCGGCTCCGGTGATCAGCCGGCCTGCGCAGGGTGGATCAGCAGGCGCCAGTGCGTCGCTCCCATCGCGCGGTTCGGCCAGGAACTCGGCTCCCGCCGATGGCGCGCCAGCGGCCTCACGACCGGAGCTCCAGCCGCGAGATGCGCCGGCACACCTCCAGCCCGTCGATCCCCGGGAGGCCGATGTCCAGCACGACGATCTCGCACGGGGTGCCGCGGCAGCTCGGCCAGGGCCTCCTCGCCGCTGCGAACCCACACAACCTCGTGCCCGTGCGTCCCCAGGTAGGTCCGAACCAGCGAACCGATGCTCTGTTCGTCCTCGACCAGCAGCACCGTCCCGGCCATCGGCGCCAATGCTATCCCCCGCCCCTTCGCGTTCCAGCCACGCCGGGACGATCGACGTCCCACGTCAGCTGGGGATGCGACGAACGTAAAGCGCACGCAAAGTCGGGGCGCCGATACCGCCGGGGCTGGTTACGACCCGCAGGTCGTGGACCTATGCGACCGGGGAGAGCCAGCCCTGGTGCTTGTCGGTCTCGCCGTGCACCGTCGCGATGAACTCGCTCTGGAGCTCCTTCGTGATCGGCCCGCGGCCGTTGGCCGCCACCGGCCGGTCGTCGACCTCGCGGATCGGGCAGACCTCGGCCGCCGTCCCGGTGAAGAACGCCTCGTCGGCGAAGTACAGGTCGGTCCGGACGAGGTTCTGCTCGTTGACCGTGTAGCCGAGCTCCCGGGCGATCGTGATGACGGTGTTCCGCGTGATGCCGTCGAGGCACCCGGCGGAGAGCGGCGGCGTGAAGATCTCACCGTCGCGGACGACGAACACGTTCTCGCCGCTGCCGTCCGTCACGTACCCGGACTGGTTGAGCATGATCGCCTCGTCGTACCCGGCCTTCGTCGCCTCCATCTTGGCGAGCGCGGAGTTGAGGTACTGACCGGTCGCCTTCGCTCCCGGCGGGATGACGTTCGGGTCGAGCCGCTTCCAGGACGAGACCTTCACCCGGGCGCCCTTCTCGAGCGCCTCCTCGCCGAGGTACACGCCCCAGGGCCACACCGAGATCGAGACGTGCACCGGCGCGCCGAGCGGGTTGATCCCGATCTCACCGAACCCGCGGTGCACGAGCGGCCGGACGTAGCACTCCTCGAGCCCGTTCGCCACGATCGTCTGCTTGATCGCGTCCTCGACCTCTTCGGGGGTGTAGGGAATGTCCATGTGATACACGAGCGCCGACCGGAACAGCCGGCGGACGTGGTCGCCCAGGCGGAACACCGCGGTTCCCCGGACCGTCTTGTAGGCCCGGATGCCCTCGAACACGCCGGTTCCGTAGTGGAGCGAATGCGTGAGGATCGGTACGTGTGCCTCGTCCCACCCGACGAGCTCACCGTTCGTCCACACCTTGTCGACGGGCTGCATCGGCACCGGCGCCTCCTATCGATCCCGGCCGCGGCCACCCGGCCGCGTCTCGTCCCCCGGCCAAAGAGCATACCGAGGGAAGGGACTCGAGCACGCAGGCTGCCACGACCTCCCGTTACGAACATGCAAATTCTGGCCCGGACCGGGCAGGTGGAAGGGGGTCGATGGTCCTCAGGCGGGCAGGACGATCGCGCGCGCCCGTTCGGCCCCGATCTCCGAGACGATCCGTTGGAGCACGTCCGGCGGGATCGGAGTGTCGACCGCGACGCCCATCAGCGCGAGTCCCCCGGCTGAGTTCCGGCCGACCTGTGCGCTCGCGATGTTCACGCCCGCCTCACCGAGGAGCGTCCCGATCCGCCCGATCACCCCCGGCCGGTCCTCGTACCGGAAGAACGCCATGTGCTCGGCCGGCGCCATGTCCACGTCGAACTGGTCGACCTGCACCAGCCGCTCGGCGTCGCGCTTGCCGACGAGCGTGCCGGCCACCTGGACGGCGCCGGCGTCGGTCTCGCCGCGGAGGGTCACGAGGTTCAGGTAGTCACGGGCCACCGTCGACTTCCGTTCCGAGAGCGTGATGCCGCGCTCGGCCGCGATGAGCGGTGCGTTGACGTAGCTGACGGGCTCGTGCACCACGCCGCGGAGCGTTCCCTTCAGCGCGGCCAGCGTGAGGACGCGGGTGTCGGATTCGGCGATCCGTCCGGTGTACTCGCACTCGAGCGACTGCAGCGCGCCGTCGGCGAGGCCGGTGAGGATCGCGCCGAGGTGTTCGACCAGCGGGAGGAACGCCCGCACCGCCTCGGGAACGTCGGCGCCCGCGGACACGTTCACGGCGTACGGCACGAACTCCCCCCGCAGGGCGAGCCGCACCATCTCCGCGATCGCCGTGCCGGCCTTGTCCTGGGCCTCGATGGTCGACGCGCCGAGGTGCGGCGTCACGACCACGTTCTCGAGCTCGAACAGCGGCGACTCCGTCGTGGGCTCCGCCGTGAACACGTCCAGCGCTGCACCGCCGAGGTGGCCGTCCTTCAGCGCCTTGGCCAGCGCGTCCTCATCGACGATCCCGCCCCGGGCGGTGTTCACCAGGCGGGCGCCGTCCTTCAGCAGCGCGAGCTCGCGTTCGCCGATCAGGCCCTCCGTCTCGGGCGTCCGCGGGAGATGGATCGTGAGGAAGTCCGCCTGGACCAGGACGGCCTCGAGACCGGGCATGAGCTCGACGCCCATGTCCTTGGCCCGGTCGCGGCTGACGTAGGGGTCGTACGCGATGACCCGCATGCCGAACGCCGCCGCGCGGTGCGCGACCATTGCACCCACCCGCCCGAGCCCGATCACGCCGAGCGTCTTGCCGGCGAGCTCGACCCCCTGGAACCGCGACCGAGCCCACTCCCCGCCCCGCAGCGCGCGGTCGGCCTGCGGGATCATCCGGGCCTGGCTGAGCAGCAGCGCCATGGTGTGCTCGGCGGCGCTCAGGATGTTCGACTGCGGGGCGTTCACGACCATCACGCCGCGACGGGTGGCGGCCTCGACGTCGACGTTGTCGAGCCCGATGCCGGCCCGGGCGATGACCTTGAGGTTCGCCGCTGCCTCGACGACGTCGGCGGTGACCTGCGTCTGCGACCGGACGATCAGGGCGTCGAACGGCTCGATCGCGCCGGCGAGGCCGTCCTTGGCCAGGTCCTCGCGGACGTCCACGTCGAAGTCGCGTCGCAGGAGCGCGATGCCGCGCTCCGACAGGGTCTCGGTCACCAGGATTCGCACGGCGAACATTGTCCCGGCTCGGGGCCCGACTGTCCCGGAGGCCCTCGGAACTGAGCGACCGGTCAGCGCTCCTCCTCGTCGCGCATCTCGGCGAGGATCTCAGACGGGAACCGCCTTCCCTTGGGGAGCCCGTAGGATCCCGGATCGTGGAGCGGTTCGATTCGACGATCGACGCGCCGCAGCCGGGGGGCTCCGCAGTGCTCGTACCGGACGAGGTGGTCGAAGCGCTCGGCGGCGGGGTTCGCGCCCGCGTGAGGGGGACCCTGAACGGGGTCGAGTTCCGTTCGAACCTGATGCGCTACGGGGGCGTCGTATGGCTCGGGGTGCACAAGGCCACCATGGGGGCGGCCGGGGTCTCCCACGGCGACCCGGTGACGGTCGAGTTCGAGCTGGACGACGCCCCGCGGGTCGTGGATGTCCCGTCCGCGTTGCAGGCCGCGCTCGACGCCGACCCCGACGCCAAGGCGAAGTTCGACGCGCTGGCATTCACCCACCGCAGGGAGTTCGCGCAGTGGGTCGCCGAGGCCAAAAAGGACGAGACCCGTGACCGCCGCGTCGCCGAGACGATCGAACGCGTGAAGGCCGGCCGGAAGCCGCGCTGACACCTGCCTGTCCCTGAGGTGGCCTCCGGCGGGCGACCCTTGACATCGTCCCTGCCCCGGAGCAAGGTCTCGTGGGGAGGTGGGGATGTCGACATTGGAGTCGCCGGTCCCCGGCATGATCGCACCTGATGCCCTACCACCGGCGCGCGCGACGCTCGCGGCGTTGCCAGCACTGATCCTGGGCGCCGCGCGACAGAACCGACGGGCCTCCCCGAACCGAACCCCGGCGTTCGCTTCCGTTCGCGCGCGCCGCCGTCCCGGCTCGACGCGGGCGCCGTAGGAACCTCACGGCTTCACGCCGTCTTCCAAGGGGGGGCGGGCGATGCGGACAGTCGATGACATCCCGTCCACGGACCTCCTGCTGCGACCGATCCTCGAGCTCCTGCGGAGCGGGCCGGCCCCGATCGAGAGGGATCCGCTCGTCGACGAGCTCATCGACTCCCTCGGAGGGGTCAGGAGCGTGACCTCCATCGGCAGCGTCGTGATGGTGTCGAGCGACGAACAGCGAACCCTCCGTTCGGTTGTGAGTGACCGAACCGTCGACGCGCTCGACTGCCTCATCCGTGGTGGGGCAGTGCAGCGGACCAACGGGACGTTCCCGGCGTGGACGATCACGGACGTCGGCCGGGACCTGTCGGACGACGAGCTCCAGGTGTGGTTCGACCGGTTCGTGACGGGTGACACGGTCGCCCCGCAGGCCGCACCGGACCCCGGGCCGATCCTGCTCGAGGGGACAGAGCGGTATCGGCCTCCTGCGGCTGCGTGGGCACTCCTGGCGGCACTGGCGGTCGCCGCCCTCGTCCCGGCCATCGTCGGCGGCCGATCCACCGCACTGATCGACGACGACTTCTCGAACCCCGGGCAGCTCGGGGGATGGACCACGGACCGGAACGCCCGGGCAAGACTTGCATATGTCGACGGCACCTTTCGGATCTCG
>DATLUW010000327.1:0-2918 GCA_035577825.1 Actinomycetota bacterium
CCGTACCGGTCGCTCCTCGCCGAGGACCGCAAGAAGCTCTTCAGCGAGGCGCAGTCGTGCTTCGTCACCGAGCACACCGCGGTACCGCCGCCGGCGTAACCGTTCAATACATCAGCCAGCCGCCGCTGACGTTGATCGTCGCTCCGGTGATGTACCGCGCGTGATCGGACGCGAGGAAGACCACGATCCCGGCCATGTCCGCGGGCTCCGCCATGTGGCCCATCGGGATCTGCTCGACCTGCGCCTGGAGCTGCTCCTCGGTCAGGCCGCTGCGCATCATCGGTGTGTCTACGGCGCCGGGCGCCACCGTGTTCACGGTGATCCCATCCTTCGCGTACGTCCGCGCGAGGCCGCGGGACATCGACACGACCCCTCCCTTCGTCGCCGCGTAGGCGACCGAGCCGCCGAATCCCCCCGACCACCACCCCTGCGATGCAAAGTTGATGATCCGCCCGCCCAGGCCCTGCGCGCGGAACACGCGCGCAGTCGCGCGGTTGAGAAAGAACGCCGCCTTCAGGTTGACGTCGTGCTGGAGGTCCCAGTCATCCTCGGTGACCTCGTCCACGTCGTCATGCCGGACGAGCACCGCCGCCGTGTTCACGAGAACGTCCAGGCGGCCGAACGCATCCCGCGCGCGACCGAGCAGCGGCTCGTGCTCGCTGAGCCGGCGGACGTCGAGCGCCTCGGCGCGGTGGGGGCCGCCGGGCAGCGATTCGAGCACGGCGGCCAGCGGTTCGAACTCGAGGTCGACCCCGAAGACGTGGGCTCCGGCATCGGCGAACGCCGCTGCGACCTCGCGCCCGATGCTGCCCGCAGCTCCGGTGATGACGACCGCCTTGCCCTCCAGGCCCACCCCCTGCGTCCAGGTCATGCCGGCACTCTCCTTCCGCTGCCTCTGCACCTGCGGTCGATGGTCTCACGAAGGCGCATTTCGTGAGAGGGATGCACTGATGTATCGTTCCTGGGAACGTTTCCAACCATAGTCCATCGACAACGCCTGAGCCGCCCGATCGCACCACCCGGCCGCGATTCACGCGTAGAACCGAGCTGGAGCACGCATGAGGATCCATTCGATCGAGGCGATTCCCGTCAGCTATCCCGAGCCGAACGACTTCAACGCGCTCAGGCACCTGTGCCTTTGCAAGGTGACGGCGGACGACGGCCAGGTCGGGTGGGGCGAGTCGATCACACAGTTCCCCGAAGCGAGTTTCGCCGTGAAGGCGCTCATCGACGGGCTGGCACCGATGCTGGTCGGCGAGGATCCTGTGCAGACGGAAGCCCTCTGGCGGAAAAACAAGTCCCACGGCTTGTGGTACGGCTACGGAGGCGGGATCCACTCGTACGCCGTCGCGGCGATCGACATCGCGCTCTGGGACCTGCGGGGAAAGGTGCTCGGGCGCAGCGTCCTCGACCTCCTCGGCGGCCCAGTCCACGCGCGGCTGCCCGCGATCGCTTCCTGCCACGCACACCATTCGTCGATCCCACAGATGGTCGAGGAGGCGCAGGAGTGGGTGTCGACCGGCCTTCAGGGTGTGAAGGTCGGGTTCGGCAAGCGCGGCGATGCACGACTCGGATTCGAGCACGACCGCGACGTCGAGTACATGCGGGCGATGCGCGAAGGCCTCGGCCCGGACCGCGCGATCATGATCGACTGCGGGATCGCCGTCCAGTGGGACGTGCCCACCGCGGTCAAGCGTGTCCGAGCGATGGAGGAGTACGACCTGGCCTGGATCGAGGAGCCGCTGGGCGCGTGGGATCCGGAGGGGTACTCCACCCCCCGCGCCAAGACGATCACGAGGATCGCGTACGGCGAGAAGGAGTGGACGGTCGAGGGATTCGAGCGGGTGCTTGCCACCGGTACCGTCGACGTGGTGGGCGTCGACCCCGGGCGAGCCGAGGGGATCACGGGCTTCAAGAAGGTCTGCGACCGCGTCGAGGCGTACAACCGCCAGACAAACGCTCACGCCTGGTCGTCGGGCATCGTCAGCGCGGCCAGCATCGCGGTCTCTTTCAACACTCCGTCGTGCCGGCTGTTCGAGTTCAAGCCCCTTCCCAACCCGATGCAGAACGAGCTCGTCAGCGAGCCGCTCGCTCATGTCGACGGGTGGGTGTACCCGCCCGCGGGCGTCGGCCTCGGGATCGAGATCGACGACGAGGTGGTCGATCGCTTCCGCAGCGATCTCGTGCTCGCGGGCTAGAGCCGGAAGATGCGCTCCGCGTTCGTCGAGAAGAGGGCCGTCTGCTCGGCGGGCGTGAACTCCGAAACAATCTGCTCGTAAGCGTCGAGCACGTCGCCGTAGGAACTGTAGAGCCGGTCGACGGGCCAGTTCGTGCCCATGACCGTGCGGTCGACACCCCACAGCTCGATGCACGCCAGTGCCCACGGCCGCCAGCTCTCGACCGTCCACGCGTTGTCACGCATGCCGAGCCCCGAAATCTTCACGATCGTGTTGGGCGCGCCGGCAACGGTCTCCATCGCCTTCCGCCAGAAGGCGAAGTAGTCCGCGTCGCGGGCCCTCGGGTAGCCGGCATGGTCGATGCAGAGGACGATGTCCGGATGCTCTTCCGCAAGCGCCCGCGCCGCGTCCATCCGCTCGAGGTCGGGATCGAGGCAGAACACGAGGCCGTGGCGCGCGAGAAGGCCGTAGCCCCTGCGCCATGCCGGGTCGACGAGGTAGTCGCCCTGGCCGAAGTCGCGGACGCCGCGCATGTTCGCGTACTCCAGGTGCCGGGCCAGCGTCTCGGCCGCGTCCGGCGAGGCGAGGTCGCAGTGCGCGACGATCCCGTGCGGGAACCCGGTCGCGTCGGCCTGCTCCTGGAGCCAGCGCGTCTCCTCGACCGGGTCGTCGATCCCGATCGCCGCCTGGACGTGGACCGCCTTCTTCACGTTCTGGAAGCGCGTCTCGGAGATGAACTCG
>DATLUW010000328.1:0-10125 GCA_035577825.1 Actinomycetota bacterium
TGGCGTTCGCGCTCGGTCCGGTCGCCGTCCCGTCCGGGATGGAGGACGCGCTACTGGCCCGGGCGCTCGACGAACAGCCCGCCGCGAACGCCGGGGTCGAGCCGTCCGCGGTCGCCGGGGCGCCGGCCGCCCGGGCACCGCGGGACGAGCTCGCCGCGCGGCGCGAGGATCGCGCGCGCCGCCGGCCGAACCGGCTCGCCCGGGCCCTGATCGCGGCCGCGGCCGTGATCGCGCTGGTCGCGGCGGCGTTCGCGGGGGGATTCCTCGTGCGCGGCGGTGGCGGGAACACGCAGCAGCAGCTCGCCGCCTACCTGTCGAACCCGACCACGCAGGTCGTCCGGTTCCAGGCGACGAACGGCGGCAACCTCGCCGTGGCGTACCAGCCGGGTTCGGATCAGAGCTACGTGTTCGGCACGCACCTGCAGCCGACGCCGTCGGGGAAGCAGTACCAGCTGTGGACGTTCCCGCCGGGCGGCGGGGCGCCCGCGCCGGGACCGACGTTCGACGCGCCCTCGGGTGGCGGGGCGGTGGTGGTGCAGGTCCCCTCGGACGTGTCGACGGCCACGCAGATGGCGGTGACGGTCGAGCCCGAGGGCGGCTCCGCCCAGCCGACGTCGAACCCGGTCTTCGTCGCGCCGATCACCTCCTGAGCCCACGAGATACGGAAGAAATCTCCGTACCAAACTGATCCGTTCCGCCCGGTGCTGCGAAGCGTGCACGGAGCAATGCCCGCGACGCCCGGGTGGGGTGGGTCGTGCGAGGGGGGCCCCACCCGCCGGGGCGCAGTTCCCCGTCAGTCCCGCCCGTGGTCGGTCCGCGTGATCGCGGGCTCGTCCGGGTCGCGCGCCGCCCGGATCGCGGCGGCGCGCGCGAGTCGGTTCTCGCGGCGGAGCTTCGCCTCCACCTGACGCTGCCGTTCGACCTCGGTCTTCGGCTCGATCGACGGAACCCGGCGCGGCTTCCCGTCCTCGTCGAGCGCGACGAACACGAGGTAGGCGCTCGACGTGTGGACCTTCAGCCCCGAGGTCAGGTTCTCTGCCTCGACGCGGACGCCGACCTCCATCGAGGTCGTCCCGGCGTCGTTCACGGTGGCCTTCACGGTCACGACGTCGCCGACGAAGACCGGCGCGAGGAACGACATCTCGTCCATCGCCGCCGTCACGGCGAGCCCCCCGCAGTGCCGGGCGGCCGACAGCCCGGCAGCGGTGTCGACCAGCTTCATGATGGTCCCGCCGTGGACGTTCCCGACGATGTTCGCGTCGGTGATCGTCATGAGCTGGACGAGCACCACCTCGGAGTCCGAGGGCGCCCCGGGGGCGAGGTGATCGTCCATGGCACCGCCGATGCTATGCGGCCGGGGCGGAGGCGCGCATCCGCCGCGGTTGTCGCCCGCCGGGCCGCCACCGGAGGATGACCCGGCGATGGCGGAACACGATGTCGACGCGGTGGTGGTCGGGGCGGGGCCGAACGGGCTCGCCGCGGCGATCCACCTGGCCCGGGCGGAACGGTCGGTGCTGGTCCTGGAGGCCGCCGGGATCGGCGGCGGCTGCCGGTCGGCGAGCTTCACCAGGCCGGGGTTCCTGCACGACGTGTGCTCGGCGGTGCACCCGTTCGCGGCGGCGTCGCCGTTCCTGCGCGATCTGGGCCTCGAGGGCGACGGGTACGAGCTGATCCGGCCGCCGCTGCCGCTCGCGCATCCCCTCGACGACGGGACGGCGGCGGCGCTGTACCCGTCGACGGCCGACACGGCCGACGAGCTCGGCGCCGACGGGCGCGCGTACCGCCGGCTGATGGATCGGTTCGTCGACCGGTTCGACGACCTGGTGGACGACGTGCTGACCGGGGTCCACGCGCCCCGGCACCCGATCCTGCTCGGGCGGTTCGGGCTGCACGCCGTCCGGTCGGCGAAGACGCTGGCCGAATCGAACTTCGACGAACCCCGGGCCCGAGCCCTTGTCGCGGGGCTGGCCGCGCATTCGATGCTCCCACTCGACGCCCCGTTCACCGCAGCCTTCGCCCTGATCATGGGCGCCGCGGCGCACGCGGTGGGGTGGCCGGTCGCCCGCGGCGGGTCGCAGCGGATCGTGGACGCGATGGCCGACGAGCTGCGTTCGCTCGGCGGCGAGATCCGAACGGGGACTCGCGTTCGCTCGCTGGAAGAGCTACCGGACGCGGGCGCCTACCTGTTCGACACGGCGCCGACCGGCATGGCGGAGATCGTCGGCGAGCGGCTGCCCGAGGCCTACCGCGCGAAGATCGCCGGGTTCCCGCGGGGACCCGGCGCGTTCAAGGTCGACCTCGCGATCGACGGGCCGATCCCGTGGACCGCGGGCGAATGCCGCCGGGCGGGCACGGTCCACCTGGGTGGGACGTTCGAGGAGATCGCCGCGTCGGAGCGGGCCGTCGCGGACGGCGAGCACCCGGACCGGCCGTTCGTGCTGGTGGCGCAGCAGAGCCTGTTCGACGACTCGCGCGCGCCGTCGGGGAAGCACACTGCCTGGGCGTACTGCCACGTCCCGAACGGCTCCGACACCGACATGACCGAGGCGATCGAGGCCCAGATCGAACGGTTCGCGCCGGGGTTCCGGGACCTGGTGATCGCCCGGCACGTCATGGGGCCGGCCGCGCTGGAGCGCTACAACGCGAACTACGTGGGCGGCGACATCTCGGGGGGCGGGAGCGGCGGGGTGCAGATCTTCGCGCGGCCGGTCCCCTCGGTATCGCCGCACGTCACGCCGGGCGAGGGGATCTACCTGTGCTCGTCGTCGACCCCGCCGGGCGCCGGCGTGCACGGGATGTGCGGGTTCCTGGCCGCCGAGGCCGCGCTCCGCCGGATGCGCTGACCCTCGTCCGGGAGCTCAGACGGCGGTGTGCACAGTGCTCCCCCGCGGCGACTTCACGATCTCCAGGCGCGACGGCATCCGGTCGGCCAGCTCCCGGACGTGCGTGATGACGCCGACCATGCGCCCGTCGCCGCCGAGCTGTTCGATGGCCTCCACCACGGTCTCGAGGGTCTCCGGGTCGAGCGTGCCGAACCCCTCGTCGAGGAACAGCGAGTCGAGCGACGCGTGCTTCGTGACGGCGAGACTCGACACCTGTTCGGCCAGGGCCAGCGCGAGCGCCAGCGACGCGAGGAACGTCTCCCCGCCCGAGAGCGTGCGGACGCTCCGGGTCTCGTCGCCGTTCCACCGGTCGACCACGAGGAACTCGTCGTCCGGGTAGGCCAGCTCGTACCGGCCGCCCGACAGGTGCTGGAGCCGGGCCGAGCCGCCGATCGCCAGTAGCCGGAGCGCCTCCGCCTGGAGGAACGCGATCAGCCGGTCCGCGCGGAGCTCCTGCGCGAGCATGCCGAACACGCGAGCCCGGTCGCGGGACGTCGCCGCATCCGCGCGCATCGCGGCGACCTTCTCGAGGTCGCGTTCGACGCGTTCGACCGCGAGCGTTCGCTGCTCGTGCTCGCGGATGGACGTCGTCACCGCGTCGGCGACCGCCGTCGCCAGGTTTGCGAGCGTAGGCTGCGCCGGGACGAGGCCCTCGACGAGCGCGGCGGCTTCGCGGAGGAACGCCGGCTCGGAGCCGGCCCGGTCGTCGGCGGCCGCGGCCAGGCTCTTCGCGTACGCGGCCGCGCCGTCGGCGCGCCCGGCGGCGGCCGCGGCCAGGCCGTCGAGGTACTCGATCGGCGGGAGCGCGGCCTCATCGGGCGGCGCGGGGGCTCCGTCGATCGCCTCGGCGCGCACCGCGATCGGGGCCAGCGTCACCGCGCCGAGGGCCGCGGCCGACTCACGGGCGCCGGCGACGATGCGGTCGCGGAGCCCGTTGGCCTCGCGGAGGGCGTGGTCGGCGGCCTGCGCCTGCCCGAAGGCGGCCTTGGCGGCCGCGATCAGCTCGTTCAGGCGCCGGGTCCGATCGGTGACGACCTCGAGCGGGTCCTCCGGGTGCCCGCCGAGGGACTGCGTCACGGCCGCGACGAGCTCGGCCTCGGTCATGCGGCACGCCTCGAGCTCCCTGGCCGCTGCGGCCGACTCGTTCTCGGCGACCGTCACACCCGATCGGGCCCGTTCGAGGTTCCGCTCCGCGGTTCCCACGCCCGCCGCAGTGGCCTCCGACTGCTTCCGGGCGCGATCGTCGGCAGCCCGCGCATCGCGGACGGCCCGGTCGCCGGGGCTCTTCGGAATCGCGTCCAACGGGTCGCCGCACACGGGGCACGGGTCGCCGACCTTCAGCGAACCGACGAGCGCAGCGACCGCGTGGGCATGCTCGACCTCCTCCCGCGCCCGGGTGGTGGCGGTGGCGGCCGCCGCGGCGTCAGCCGCGGCGGCCGCGGCCCGTGCCAGCTCGTCCTCGGCGACCGACGCCGCCGTGGCGGCGTCGGGCACCCGCGCCGCCGCCTCGGCCGCCGCGTCCTCCCGCCGCACCGCCTCGGCCCGGGCGATCGCCAGCGCCCGGGCCTGCTCGCCCGCCCGCGCGAGGTCCGCGGCGGTGCCGTGTTTGCGTTCGGCCTCCTCGACGGCCGCGGCCGCCGCCTCCGACGCGGACGTCGCCGACTCGGCGGCCTCGGTCGCGGCCCGGAGCCGCCCGTCGACGTCGGCCGCCTCGTCAGTCAGCTTCGCCAGTGCCGAGGCCTGTCGGGCCAGGGCCGCCGCAACGCCGGACGCGTCCGTGGCACACGCGCGCAGCTCCCGGACCTCGTCGGCGACCGACTTCCACCGCCCGACGACCTCCGTGACTCGCTCTGCCGCGGCAGCGAGCTTCGTGTGCCGCTCGGCGGCACCCTCGGCGAGGCTCCGCGCGGCTGCCAGCGCCTCCGGCGTCGCCTCCGCGAACTGCGACCCGATGAGCTCGTCGAACGTGGCCGCCCGGTCGTTCGCCTCCTTGGCGATCTGCCGCGCCCGCTTCCCCATCCGGTCGAACACGTTCAGCCCGAGCAGTTCGGTGAGGATCTTCCGGCGCTGGTCGGCGTCGCCGGCCATGAACGCGGAGAACTTCCCCTGGGGCAGCAGGACCGACCGCGTGAATCCGTCGAAGTCGAGCCCGATCGCGTCCCGGAGCAGCTTGTTCGCGTCGCGGACGCGGTCGGCGCCCTCGCCGGCCTGCTTCCAGTCCCCGCCGCCGTCGTACCGCTGCACGAGAATCTTCGTCGCGCCGTTCCGGGGCATCGACCGCGTGACCCGCCACCGGTCGCCGTTCACCTCGAACTCGAACGCGACCGCCATGCGCGGTTGGCCCTGGCTGACCATCTCGCGCATCGGCGTGTCGCTGCCCTTGACGCGGTCGACCTCGCCGAACAGCGCGTACGTCATGGCGTCCAGGAGGCTCGACTTCCCCGATCCCGTCGGCCCCACGATGGCGAACGGGCTCTCGAGCTCCTCGAAGTCGATCGCCTGCTCGTCCCGGAACGAGGTGAACCCCTTGATCTCGAGCCGCAGCGGCCGCACCTCGCTACGCCTCCTCCTCGGCCAGCTCGTCGAACGCCGCCATGAGGGCGTCGTCGGGCTCGGCGCCGTGCGAGGCGCGGAAGTAGGCGAGGAACTGTTCGCGGGGCCGGAGGCTCGACAGCGGTTCGGCTTCGGCGCCGGCCTCGTCCCGTTCGTACCGGAGGTGAACATCGACGGCGTTCGGCAGCAGCTCGCGGACGCGATCGGCGATACCCGGCACCGGCCCGTCGGTGTCGACGAACACCCGCAGCCAAGCATCCCCCACGTCGGTCGCCCGCAGCCCGATCTGCTCGAACGTCCCCTCGACGTCGGTCAGCTTGCGCCCGGCGGTGATCGGAACCTGAGTCGCTCGAGCCGGCCTGCCGGCCTGCGCCTCGACGACCACCACTGACTTGTCCTGTTCGCGTTCGCCGAAGTCGAGCTGGATCAGCGAGCCCGCGTACCGGGCCTGCGCGCGGGCACCCGGTACCTTCTGCGGCCGGTGGATGTGCCCGAGCGCCACGTACGACGCGTTCGCCGGGAGCCGCCCCGCGGGCACCGCGTAGTCGAGCCCGACCGTCGCTTCGCGCTCCCCGCCGCCCAGCTTCGCGCCGGCCGCGAACAGGTGCCCGAGGACGACGTTCACCGCGTCGGCGCGGAATCCTTCGGACATCGCGTCCAGCAGATGTCCCATGCCCTCTGCGTACGACTGGAACCAGGCCTCGGTCGAGTCGAACAGCTCGACGTTCGAGGCGAAGCGTCGCTCGGGGACGAACGGCACGCAGGCGACCAGCAGGGTCTCCGTGCCGTCCCGCGAGGCGACCTCGACGATCCCCCCCTCGGCGGGCGGCAGCACCTTCGCCGCCATGTCGACGTTGACCGCCTTCAGCAGGCCGGCGAACGCCTCCAGCCGCGGCGCGGAGTCGTGGTTCCCCGGGATGCCCACCACGGGGATGCCCGCAGCGTGCAGCCGCAGCAGCGCGTCGAACACCAGCGCGTCGGCGTCAGGTGCTGCCGTGCGGTGCTCGTACAGGTCGCCGGCGTGCAGCACCGCGTCGACGTGATGGTCGACGGCGATCTCGACCACCTGGTCCAGCGCCCGCTCGAACTCGTCCATCCGCGACCGGCCCCGGATGGCCTTCCCGACGTGCCAGTCGCCCGTGTGCAGGAACCTCATCGGGAGCGAGCGTACTCCCGCCCCGCGACGCGAGTCACAAGCGTGTGATTCTTGCCACTCTCGCCCACCTGTACCCCGATGGATACGGCCGCGCTCCCCGTGCAACAAGGCGGAGGTTCATGACCTGCACACGCCGACGATCAGATCGAACCGGCTGTCCAGTCCAGCAGCGTCGCGGTCGCCCCGTCCGGCGGGGAGACGGCGAGCTTCAGCAGGCCGCCGGTCACCGTTGCGTCCTCCACGTTGAAGGCGAACTCGCACCCTCCTCCCGAAGGCCGATGGGCCTATCCTGCGGGTGTGAATCCCGGTGAGCCGCGGAGGAGGCTACGGGGTCTCTTCCTCCGTACTACTACGACAGCATCCGAGCGAGAGGAGCTGAACCCATGAGGAAACGGGGAGCGATCCTGACCATCGTCGCGTTCGCGTTCGTCGCGGCGGCCTGCTCGAGCAGCAACCCACCCAGCGGGAACACGGGGACGAGTGCCGCAACGAGCTCCGGCGGGGGCGGCACCACGATCACCGTGCAGAACTTCGCGTTCAGCCCGGGCACGGTGAACGTGAGCTCCGGGAGCGTGACGCTGACCGTGACCAACAAGGACAGCACCGAGCACACGTTCACGCTCGACGACGGGAGCTCCAGCACGGACCTGCAACCGGGGAAGACCGCCACGGTGACGCTGGATCTCACCAAGACCGTCGGCTTCCACTGCAAGATCCACCCGACCATGACGGGCACCCTCCAGGTCGGGTAACCGGGCGTCGAGGTTCCCTGCGGCCGGGGGGCCTATCCTGCGCGCATGACGATCGGGCGATTCCTCGCGGCCGTCCAGGCCAAGGCGATCGCGTCGGCGTCGGCGGCGACCCGCGACTCCTACCCCGAGCACTCAGCGCTGGACGCCGAGGAGATCGACGCGTTCGTCGAACGGGTCTCGTACGCGGTGCTCTCGACGACCCGTCCGGACGGGCGGCCGCACGCCGCGCCGGTCGGGTACGTGCCGACCGACGACCGGATCTGGATGGCCTCCGTGGCCGGCGCGACCCGCCTCCGCAATCTCGGCGAGCACCCGTTCGCCTCGCTGGTCGTCGTCGAGGGGAACCGCGACGAGCACATCGCGCTCATCGTCGAGGGAACGGTCACGCGCCATCCCGACCCAGTGCCGATCCTGGACGACTGGCTCCGCGACGCCTGGCGCGACCGCTACGGCACGGAGCTCACCTGGGCCGGTTCGCTCATCGAGCTCGAACCCACCAAGGTGCTCTCGTACGGACACGGCCGCGTGATCGGCCTCGGCCTGGGCCGCTGACGTCAGGTCTTGCGCCGAGAGCCACAGCGGCAGTAGAACCGGCACATCATGGCCGAGCTCCCTGCGGGGTCGGTTCTCGGGAACTACCGCGTCGACTGGTTGATCGGTCGCGGCGGCATGGGCGCGGTCTACCTCGCGCAGCATGTCCGCATGTCCAATCGCAAGGCCGCGCTGAAGGTGTTGTCGCCGGAGCTGGCCGGCGACCCCGAGTTCCGCGAGCGCTTCATCCGCGAGTCCGACCTGGCCGGTTCGCTCGAGCATCCGAACATCGTTCCCGTCTACGACGCGGGCGAGGCCGACGGCGTCCTGTATTGCGTCATGCGCTACGTCCGGGGCACTGACCTCGGCGCGGTGCTCGACCTCGAGGGCAAGCTCACGCCCGCGCGCACGTACGCGATCCTGGCCGCGGTCGGCCGCGCGCTCGACTTCGCGCACGCGCACGGACTGCTCCACCGCGACGTCAAGCCCGGGAACATCATGCTCGAGTCACGCCGCTCGCTCGGCGGGGGCCGCGAGCGCGTGTTCCTCACCGACTTCGGCCTCGTCAAGCGACTCGAATCGAACACCAAGCTCACGCGGACCGGCCACCTCGTGGGGACGCTCGACTACACGGCGCCGGAGGTGTTCCGCGGCGAGGAGCTCGACGCGCGGGCGGACGTCTACTCGCTCGGCTGCGTGCTGTACGAGTGCCTGACCGGTGCGGTGCCGTTCCCGGGTTCGACCGACGCCGCGGTGATGTACGGCCACCTCCAGGAACCCCCGCCCACCGTCACCGACGAGCGTCCGGAGCTCCCGCCGGAGATCGACCGGGTCGCCCGGCGGGCGATGGCGAAGCACCGCAGCGACCGCTATTCGACCGCGGGCGACCTCGTGCGGGCAGTTCGCGACGCGCTCGGGGAGACCGGACCCGTCGTGGTGCCGATCGGGGACGCGCCCTCGCTTCGGCCGGCACGCGAGAGCGGCCCCGACCCCGAGGAGGTGGATGAGACGCTCGCCGCGATGCCGCCTCCGATGCGCGTCGTCCCCGTGACGACCCGCGACGAGCGACACGCGGGAGCCGACGACGCGCCGGATGAGCCGCTGCGGCGCTGGGGACGGCGACAGGTGCTCGCGCTCGGGCTCGCCGTGGCGATGCTCGGCACCGCGGTCGCCTCGGCGATCGCGGTCTTCACGGGCAACGCGAACCCGCCCCCCGCCGGTTCGAACCCGGTGGTCGCGACGGTCGACGTGGGCCCGCGCCCGCTGGCGGTGGCGTTCGGGGACGGTTCGGCCTGGGGGGTGAGCACGGCCGACGGCACGCTCACCCGGATCGATCCCGCGGACAACACGGCGGTCGTGACGCTCAGCGTCGGCAACGGTCCACAGGGCGTGGTCGAGGCGGGCGACCGGGTCTGGGTGGCCGACACCGGCGACGACCGGGTGACCGTGATCGACGCGCCGACAAATAGGGTCCTGGCCTCGATCGCGGTCGGCGGGACGCCCGAGGGCATGACAGCCGGCGCCGGCGCGGTCTGGGTGACGAACGCAGCCGACAACTCGGTGTCGCGCATCGACACGACCGTCGGCAAGGTGATCGACACGATCGCGGTCGGTCCGGGCCCGGTCGCGGCCACGTTCGCCAACGGGTTCGTGTGGGTTGCGAACCAGGGGAACGACACCGTTGCCCGCATCAACCCCGGCGACGACCAGGTGACGGGGACCTTCCCGGTCCCGGCGGGCGCGTCGTCGATCGCGTTCGGCGAGGGGTCGATCTGGGTGGCGAACGGGGGCGCCCGGCACGGGTTCGTCACGCGGCTGAACTCGCGGAACGGACGTCACCAAGCCACGATCGCGGTCGGCTCGTCGCCGTTCGGGCTGGTGTTCGCGGACGGTTCGCTGTGGGTCGGCCAGGTGTTCGACGGCGTCGTGCTCCGCATCGACCCGTCGACGAACGTCATCGCGGACGCGGTGGCGGTCGGCGGCAGCGTCGGCGCGATCGCGTTCGGCGACAACGACCTGTGGGTCACGCGGGGCGACGGCACGGTCGCCCGCGTCCGGCCCTAGGTGTTCTCGCCGGCCGTGTCCTTGTCGTAGTCCGACAACCGCTTCAGCACCGAGATCCGGATGTTCGTGCCGTTCGCCGGGAGCTCGCCCTGCAGGACGCGGCTGATCTCGTTCCGCTCGAAGTACCGTCCGGCGTCCTCCAGCGAGTCGAACGTGAACTCGACCACGCGGTTCGGCGACGCCGAGA
>DATLUW010000329.1:0-3816 GCA_035577825.1 Actinomycetota bacterium
CAGGGCTTCGACCAGGACGTCGACGGCACGGTGAAGGTCGACGTGCGGATTCGCATATCCGAGGAGGAGTTCAGAACCCCTGCCTCGTTCCTAACTCCCGCACTGCCCGTACCCAAGGATGCTCGGCTCTCACGCGCTGGCTGATCTTCGCACTCGACTTCGTACCGTTCGACCTGTACGTTCTCTGCTCCGGGGGAGAGACTCGAACTCTCAACCTACGGATTAACAGTCCGCCGCTCTGCCAGTTGAGCTACCCCGGAATGGCTGGCCACCTACCTTAGCAGCGGGGATCCGCCGTCCCGGGGTCGGCGCCGGGCACCGGCGTCGTCGCCGGGTTCAGCCGAGCCGGGTGGCGATCCAGCCGAGCGCGGAGCCCTTCCCCGTGTGGCCGAGGTGGAGGTTCACGCCGAACAGGACGAGCGGCCAGAGCATCACGGCGAGGACGGCCGAGGCGATGGCCTTGATGCTCCCGAGGTGCGCGAAGTAGTGGTGGGTCGAGGCCACCACGACCCCGACCACGAGGTACACGATTCCGATGATGGTCTTCACGGGCATCTCCGTACCCGGCCGCGCACTGTGGAAACAACCCGAGCACGCGAGTCGTTTAGGCTTCGCCCCTCGCCGGGAACCATTGAACGAGGGCGTGCGACCGGTACCCCGCCCGCACGGGACGCAGAAGGAGCGGCGCCATGGGCATGAAGACAGGACTCGTCGTCGGATTCGGCATCGGCTACGTGCTCGGCTCGAGGGCCGGGCGACAGCGGTACGAGGAACTCCAGGCTTGGTGGGGGCGGCTGTCCGGCAGCCCCGCCATGCAGAAGGCCGCCGACAACGCGAAGTCGTTGGCCGGCGGGGCCGGGCGCAAGGGCATGGAGGCCGTCCAGGGCGGAGTGACGAAGGTGGCCGGGGCCGTCAAGAATCGGCTCGGCGACGAGGGGTCGGGGACGGAGTACGCGGTCGGCACGTAGTGCCGACCGCGTAGGCGCAACTTTCCCGCGCCGCACGCCGCGAAGCGGCGTGCGGCCGGCCGGGCCGGCTTCCCTCAGATGATCGGGCCGACCGCGGGCGGCGTCGCCGGCGGTGGGGTCGCGGACGGGATCGCCGGCATGCCCGGCATCGCTGCTCCCGCGCTCATCAGCGCGGCGAACCGCGCCGCCAGCTGCGGGTTCGCGGTCAGCTGGGTGGTCCAATACTGCGAGAGCAGGGAGAACTGCTCGAGGTTCATCCCGTTGGCGGCACAGACGTCGGCGGTGGGAGTCCCGGCCGACATCTGCCTGAGCATCTGGACGTACGTCTCCAGCGGGACGTCGGGACGCTGGACGCCACCGGCGACCATCGCGCGCTGGTACGCGTCGTTGTAGGCAACCGCTGCGGCGGGCTCGCTCCGCAACCGGGCCATCCAGGCGGTGTTGGCGGCGTCGAGCTTGGCCGAGTCGAGTCCGCGGGCCCGGAGCACGGCATCCCGATCCGCGCCCTCCTTGCCGAACAGTGCCACGCCCAGCTCGGCGTACTGCTCAAGGGTGAGCCCGCCCTCCTCGCCGAACGAACCGGCGCCGGAGCCTGGAGACGAGCCCGGACCTGGGACCGGAGCCTGCGACAAGGCCGGGCTACTCCAGGTAGTCGCGGAGCTTCTGCGAGCGCGAGGGGTGGCGGAGCTTCGACAGCGTCTTCGACTCGATCTGCCGGATCCGCTCCCGGGTGACCCCGAACTCCCGCCCGACCTCCTCCAGCGTCCGCGGGTGCCCGTCCATCAGGCCGAACCGCAGCTGGATGACCTTCTTCTCCCGGTCGGACAGGGTGTGCAGCACCGACTCGAGCTGCTCCTGGAGCAGGATGAACGATGCCGCGTCGATCGGGACGACCGCGTCGGAGTCCTCGATGAAGTCGCCGAGGTGGGAGTCCTCCTCCTCGCCGATCGGCGTCTCCAGCGACACGGGCTCCTGGGACACCTTGAGGATCTCGCGGACCTTGTCGGCGCCGATCCCCATGACCTTGCCGATCTCGTCGGGCATGGGCTCGCGGCCGAGGTCCTGCAGCAGCTGGCGCTGCACACGGACGAGCTTGTTGATCGTCTCGACCATGTGCACGGGGATGCGGATCGTCCGGGCCTGGTCGGCGATCGCGCGCGTGATGGCCTGGCGGATCCACCACGTCGCGTACGTCGAGAACTTGTAGCCCTTGGAGTAGTCGAACTTCTCCACCGCCCTGATCAGGCCGAGGTTCCCCTCCTGGATCAGATCGAGGAACAGCATCCCGCGGCCGACGTACCGCTTGGCGATCGACACGACCAGGCGGAGGTTCGCCTCGATGAGCTTCTTCTTGGCGAGCTGCCCGTCGCGTTCGACGCGGTGGAGGAAGCCGAACAGGTCCTCCCGTGTCCGCGGCTTGTAGACGCGGCTGATGCGCTCGCGGCCGATGCCCTCCACCTTGCCGAACTTGTCCTCCTGGTGCTCGCGGATCTCGACGACCGCCTCGACCACCCGGCGGAGCTTCTTCTGGTCGACCTTGGCGCCGTCGTCCGTGAGCCGGAACAGCTCGGTGGAGAACTCGCCAGCCTCGATGCGCCGGGCCAGGTCGACCTCCTGCGCGGCGTTCAGCAGGGGGACCTTCCCGATCTCCTTGAGGTACATCCGGACGGGGTCGTTCGTCGGGGCCTTCAGGACGTCGTCGTCGCGGACGGCCGCCTTCAGCTCGCCCTCGAGGTCCTCGCCGGGGACCTCGATGACCTCGATGCCCTCGCCGCGGAGGTGTTCCTCGATCTGGGTCAGGAACTCCTCGACCTGCTCGGGGGTGAGGTCGTCGACCGGGAGGCCCTCGAGGAGGTCCTCCGAGGTGACGAAGCCGCGTTCGCGCCCGCGGGCGACGATCGCTTCTTTGGCTTCTTCGAGACCACCGATGTCCGTCGCGGTATCAGTCATGGGACGCGTGGGCTCCTTGGGACTCTGCGGGAGGTAGGAATGTCCAGAGTGTACGAGCGGATCGGCAGAACGTCCGGTCGAACTTGAGGGTTCGGCGGGGGATCCCTTCGACAAGTTCGGGGGCTCAGTTCTGCTCGCGGGCGCGGCGCCAGGCGCCGGTGAGGCGGGCGAGCTCGGCGAACATCTCGTCGTAGCGCTCGGCGTCGGTCACCGGGTTGATGCGCTGCAGCTCCCGGCGGAGCGCGTCGATCGCCCGCTTCAGGCGGAACTCCTCCAGGCGCCACCACACCCGGCGCGCGTTGTCGGCGGTGGCCTCCATGTCGATCGGTTCGGTCGCGAGCGCGGCGACCAGCCCGGCGAGCTTGGGGTCCTCCTCCTCGGAGGCGACCACGCTGCGGACGTCGCCCTTGGCGTCGAGCAGCAGCTGGAGGAGCCGACGGTGGCCGGCCCGCTCGAAGTGCTCGTCGGTCAGCTCCCCCGCCACGGAGTCGAACGCGTCCTGGCTCTGCGCGAGGAGCTTCAGCATGTCCCACTCGACGCGCTGCTGGGGCGACCGCGTCGGCCCGGCGCTGAGCGGGCTCACCGGCGTTTGCTCCCCAGCCCGCCTCGATGCGGGAGCCCCGTCCTGCCCGCCCCGCGGCATGCGTTCGAGCTCCGCGAACACCGACGAGCTGCTCACCCCCGCCCGGTCGGCCAGCAGCGACGCGTACTCCTGCCGCCGGACCTGGTCCTCCAGGCCGGCCACGTACGGGAGCGCCGCCCGGACCGCGGCCGCCCGCCCCTCGACCGACGCGAGGTCGACCCCCTTCATGGCGCGTTCGATCATGAACTCGACGAGCGGCACGGCATGCTCCGCGATCGCGGCGAACGCCTCGCCGCCCCGCTGCTGCACGAAGTC
>DATLUW010000330.1:0-7776 GCA_035577825.1 Actinomycetota bacterium
GTCGAGGCCATGCGGGCCGAATGGGAGGGCGGTGGGGCGCAGCCGTCCGACCGCGACCTCGTCGAACACCTCCGCGCCAACCCGGTCGAGTCCGAGGGTTGGGGTGGTTCGTCCCTGGACGAACGGGGCGACGTCGACGCCGCGCTGGCAGCCGCGGACATCACCGTCCAGGCCGCGTACACGACCGCGTACATCGCGCACGTTCCGCTCGAGACGCGGGTGGCGGTGGCGCACTGGGAGGGCGGACGCCTGACCGTTTGGACCGGGACGCAGCGGCCGTTCGGCGTCCGCGATGAGGTGGCGGACCGGCTCGGCGTCGACGAGGCCGCGGTCCGCGTGATCGTGCCGGCGACCGGCGGTGGGTTCGGTGGCAAGCACGCCGTGGAGGCCGCGGTGGAGGCGGCGGTGTTCGCCCGGGCGTCCGGCCGCCCCGTCAAGGTGCGGTGGAGCCGCGCGGAGGAGTTCGCCTTCGGGTACCTGCGGCCGGCGGCGGTGATCGACGTGCGGAGCGCCGCCACTCGGGACGGCGACCTCACGGCGTGGGACTTCCGCAACCTGAACTCCGGCGCAGCCGGCATCGGGAACCCGTACCGGTGCGCCGACGAACGGATCGAGTTCCGGCCGGCCGACTCGCCGCTCGCGCAGGGTTCGTACCGGGCGCTGGCCGCCACTGCGAACGCGTTCGCCCGGGAGTCGCAGATCGACGAGCTCGCGAACGCCTGCGGGGTGGACCCGATCGAGTTCCGGGTGCGGAACCTCGACGACGAACGCCTTGCGGACGTGCTGCGCGCGGCGGCGGATCGGGTGGGCTGGAACGCGACTCGCGACGGCCAGGGCTCGGCGCTGGGGGTCGCGTGCGCGGAGGAGAAGGGCGCGCGGGTCGCCACGGTCGCCCTGGTACGCATGGACGGCGACCGGCCCGTGGTCGAGCGCCTGGTAACGGCGTTCGACTGCGGGGCGATCATCGACCGCGACAACCTCGCCAACCAGGTCGAGGGCGCGACGGTCATGGGGCTCGGTCCGGCGCTGTTCGAGGCGATCCGGTTCGCGGACGGCCGGATCACCAACGGGACCATGACGGACTACCGCGTGCCGCGGTTCGCCGACGTGCCCGAGGTCGATGTGGTGCTGGTCGACCGGCCCGACAACGAGCCCACCGGTGCCGGCGAGACGCCGCTCATCGCGGTCGCGCCCGCAATCGCCAACGCGATCTTCGCGGCGACGGGGAAGCGGCTGCGCTCGATGCCGCTCCTGCCCGACGATCGGCTTCCCTGATCAGCCCCGACTCGTTCGACGCGGCCACCGTGCATCGTCACCTGTGCGTTTGTCATCGCGCAATACGCGTGTATAGCCTCCGATACATGCGTTCGATCTACGGGGCGGACCCGAGGCCGCAGGAGGACCTCACGGCTCGCGCCCGGATCCGGGATGCGGCCTTGCAACAGTTCGGCGAGCACGGGTTCAACGGCGCCACGATCCGGGGGATCGCCGACGCCGCCGGAGTCTCGCCCGGCCTCGTCCAGCACCACTTCCGGTCCAAGGAGGGGCTGCGAGCGGCGTGCGACGAGGCCGTCATGGACCTCGTTCGGCAGAAGCTCGCGGCCATCGAGGACGGCTCGATCTCGAGCCCCTCGTTCGTGGCCGCCCTCGCCGCGGCGGCGCCGCCGCTCGTCCGGTACCTGTCGCGGGCGGTCGTGGACGGGTCGCCGGCCGCGGCTGCATTGGTCGACGAGGTCGTGGACGCCAGTGAGACGTTCCTGTCGACGACGTGGCCCGACCGGTTCCCAGCCGGATCGCGACGCGCGAGGGACGCCGCGGTCGTGCTCGTCGCGCAGGCCGCCGGGACGATGGTGCTGCACGAGCACGTGGCCCGGGCCATGGGGCTCGAGCCGTGGAAGGACGTCGTGTCGCCCCGGATCGGCCTTGCCCAGCTCGACGTGTACCAGTCGATCGGCGAGATGGTCGCATCGGAGCTCGGCGAACAGCTCCGCGATGCGGTGCCGCTCATCGACACCGGCGCCGACGCCACGACGGGAGGCAGCCGATGACGACGGCGATCCGAACCGAAGGGCTGTCGAAGCACTACGGGTCCACCAGGGCGCTCGAGTCGCTCGACCTCGAGGTGCCCCTGGGGCAGGTGCTCGGCTACCTCGGCCCGAACGGCGCCGGCAAGACCACGACGATCCGCCTGCTGCTCGGGCTGATCCGCGCCTCAGCCGGCCGCGCCGAGATCTTCGGCGTCGATTGCCAGGCGAACCCGGTCGAGGCGCATCGGCGGATCGGGTACATCCCCGGCGAGGTCAGCCTGTGGCCGTCGCTCACGGGGACCGAGACGCTCCACCTGCTCGGCGAGATCGCCGGGCGGGTCGACGCGGCCTACCGCGATGAGCTGATCGAGCGGTTCGAGTTCGATCCGTCGAAGAAGGTGCGGTCGTACTCCAAGGGCAACCGGCAGAAGGTCGTGCTGATCGCCGGATTGATGACGCGGGCCGACCTGCTGATCCTCGACGAGCCGACGAGCGGGCTCGACCCGCTGATGGAGCTCGCGTTCCGCGACTGCATCACCGAGGCCAAGGATCGCGGGCAGACGGTGTTCCTCTCGTCGCACATCCTGTCGGAGGTCGAGGCGGTGTGCGACCGCGTCGCGATCCTGCGCGCCGGCCGCCTGGTGGAATCGGGAACCCTCTCCGACATGCGCCACCTCTCCGCGGTCCAGGTCGAGGCGGAGTTCGACGACGAGACGCCGGACCTGAGCGCCGTGCCCGGCGTGAGCGCGGTCGTGGTCGAGGACCACCGCGTCCGGTGCCACGTGACGGGGTCGATGGAACCGCTCCTGGCGGTCCTGGCCCGGTCGGGCGTGCGCCACCTGACCAGCAGGGAGCCCTCGCTCGAGGAGTTGTTCCTGGCGCACTACGGCGGCGGCGGAAAGGAGGGGGCCGGGAGCACGGATGACCCTGCGCCGGGCGCCGGCGAAACGGTGGAGGAGGCGCCCGATGCGGCGCCGTAAGGAACCGGACTACGCCGGGCACGCTCCGAACGTCGTGGCGCGGGCCACCGCACGCCGTGCGGCCCGGCCCGGCGTCCTGTGGGGGTACGTGTTCGGCGCCACGATCGCGGCGTCGGCGTACCAGTACCCGCGAACCTTCCCGACGCACGAGTCCCGGATACGGCTCGCGCTCTCGCTGAAGGGGAACGCCGGGTTCGACGCGCTGTTCGGGACCATCCACGGGATCGACACCGTGGCCGGCTACACGGCCTACAAGTCGTTGATGACGCTGATGATCCTCGGCGCGATCTGGGGCCTGCTCATCGCGACCAGGCTCACGCGCGGCGAGGAGGACGCGGGCCGGTGGGAGCTGTTCCTGGCGGGGTGGACCACGCGGGGGAACGCCGCGCGGCAGGCGGCGGCCGGGCTCGGCGCCGGCCTGGTCGCGGTGTGGGTCCCGACGGCGCTGCTCACGGCGATCGTCGGCGCGCTGCCGAAGGTGGGCATCGGCGTCGGCGCCGCGCTGTTCTACGCGACGGCCGTCGCCGCGGCGGTCGCGATGTTCATGGCGATCGGGCTGGTGGTCGGTCAGCTCGCGGCGACGCGCCACCAGGCGAACCTGATCGGCGCCGCCGTGCTCGCGGGTTCGTACCTGGTCCGCATGGTCGCGGACTCGGACGCCGGACTGGGATGGCTCCGGTGGGCGAGCCCGCTCGGATGGATCGAACAGCTCCGGCCGCTGACCGGATCCCGGCCGCTCGCGTTCCTGCCGATCGTGCTGCTGGTCGGGGTCGGCGTGGTCGTCGCCGTCAGGATCGCCGCCGAACGCGACCTCGGGGCGAGCGCGCTGGCGACCCGGGACGCGCCCCGGGCGAGGATGCTCCTGCTGGGCGGCCAGGGCGGATTGACGCTCCGACTGGCGCGGCCGGCGGTGATCGGCTGGACCGTGGCGCTGGCGGCGACCGGGCTGGTGTTCGGGCTCGTGGCCCAGGCGGCGGGGAGCGCTCTCAAGGGCTCCCAGTCGCTGGAGAAGGTCATCGAGCGCCTCGGCGGGACCAGCGTGGGGGCGGCCTCGTATCTCGGGTTCGTGTTCGTCTCCGCGGCGGGACTGGTGGCGATCGCGGTGGCCGGGCAGATCTCGGCGACGAGGAACGAGGAGGCGAGCGGGCACCTCGACAACCTGCTGGTGCGGTCGGTACCACGGTGGCGGTGGCTGGCGGTGCGGATCGCCGTGGGCGCCGCGCTGGTCGTCGTGGCGAGCGTGCTGGCAGGCGTCGCGGCGTGGGTCGGCGCGGCGAGCCAGCACACGGGGATCGCGTTCGGGGACATGGTGAAGGCGGGCGTGAACGTGACCCCGCCGGCGTTGTTCGTGCTCGGGATCGGCGCGCTGGCGTTCGGCCTGTGGCCGCGAGCGGCGGTCGGCGTCGCGTACGGGCTGGTGGTGTGGTCGTTCCTCGCGGAGATCGTCGCGGGGACGAGCTCGTCGTTCGCCTGGCTGAAGAACACGTCGCCACTGCTGCACATCACGCCGGTCCCGGCCGCCGCGCCAGACTGGACCGCCGCCGCGTGGTTGATCGGGTTGGGCCTCCTCGCGGCGCTGCTCGGCCTTGCGGCGTTCCAGCGACGCGACCTCGCGGCCGCGTAGCGCCGCGGCGCCCGGATGTGTCGAACGTCACCGATTCCGTCTCCGTCCGGTGGAATCGTGGAGCCACGCGGCCGGTTCGCCCGTACGGGGGTTCGATACGACGAACACCGAACGGGGGCCCGCAACCTTCGGGGAGCAACGGGAGGGTGCAGATGGAAGCTGGGAACGGGCGGCAGGAGAGCCCGGCAGGGTTCGGGAGGACACTGATACGCATCGGCATGCTGGCGGCGGTCGCGACCGGCGCGTGGATCCTGATGGGCGCGACGCCGGCGCAGGCCTCGTACACGGCGGGCATCTCGGGTACGACCCTTTCGATCACGGGGGACGACGCGAGCGACCGCCTCGCGCTCCGCCTGAAGGCGGGTGATCCCAACACCCTGCAGGTCGACGTCGGCGACAACGGCTCGGCCAACTTCGCGTTCGACCGGAGCCTGTTCGACCACATCGTGGTGAACGCCGGCGCGGGCGACGACGTGGTGCGGGTCGACCAGATCAACGGCGGGTTCACCGACACGGAGCTCACCACTCTGAACGGGGAGCCGGGCGCGGACACGCTCACCGGCGGGGTCGGCAACGAGACGTTCGTCGGCGGACCGGGCAACGATTTCGTGGACGGCAACCAGGGGACCGACACGGCCCTCCTCGGGCCCGGCCAGGACACGTTCAACTGGGACCCCGGGGACAACAGCGACGTCATCGAGGGACAGGACGGGACCGACACCCTGCGGTTCAACGGCGCGAACATCGCCGAAAACATCGACCTGTCGGCGAACGGCCAGCGGCTGCGGTTCACCCGCGACATCGCCACCATCACGATGGACGCCGACGGGGTGGAGCGCGTCCGGTTCAGCGCGCTCGGGGGGACGGACCACGTCACCGTGCACGACCTGACCGGAACCGACGTCACCAATGTCACGACCGACCTCGCGTCGACGCTCGGGGGCACGGGCGGCGACGGCGCGGCCGACACCGTGACCGTCGAGGGGACTGCCGCGGCGGACCAGGCCGGGCTCGTGTCGGCGCCGGGCTCGATGACCGTCACCGGGCTGGTCCCGACGGTCACGGTCCTGCATCCCGAGCTCGCGAACGACCTGCTCCAGGTGAACACGCTGGCCGGCGACGACCAGATCTCGAGCACCCCGCTCGCCACGTTGCCCATGGCGGTCAACGTCGACGGCGGCGACAACACCGACACGTACGTCGCGAACGGCACGAGCGACGCCGACACGTTCGCGGTCGTCGCGAACGGACTGGCGACGAACGTCTCCGCCGACGGCGCCACCGGGGTGAACGTCGTCACCGAGCACACGACGCTCGCCATGCTCGGCGGGGCCGACCACGTGACGGCGGTCGGGAACCTGGCGGCGACCACGGCGCTCGTCATCGACGGCGGCGACGGACCGGACGGGCTCTTCGGCGGCAACGGCGCCGACGCCATCCTGGGCGGCGACGGCGCCGACTTCATCGACGGCAACCAGGGCGACGACGCGGTGTTCCTCGGCGCGGGGAACGACACGTTCAACTGGGATCCGGGGGACGGGAGCGACACGGTCGAGGGGCAGGCGGGGATCGACACGCTGCGGTTCAACGGGGCGAACATCGCCGAGAAGATCGACCTGTCGGCGAACGGCGGGCGGCTGCGCTTCACCCGCGACATCGCCAACATCGTCCTGGACACGGACGACGTCGAGCGGGTGCACTTCGGCGCCCTCGGCGGCACCGACCAGGTCACGGTCGACGACCTCGCGGGCACCGACGTGACGAAGGTGACCGTCGACCTCGCGTCGACGCTCGGGGGCACGGGCGGCGACGGCGCCGCGGACACCGTGATCGTGAACGGAACCGCCGGCGCCGATGCGGTCGGCCTCGTGTCAGCGCCCGGCCAGATGACCGTCACCGGGCTGGCCCCGGCGGTCACCGTCCTGCATCCCGAGTTGGCCAACGACCTCGTGCAGGTCAACACGCTGGCCGGCAACGACCAGATCTCGAGCGCGCCGCTCGCCACGCTCGCGATGGCGGTGAACGTCGACGGCGGGACCGACGACGACACGTACACGGCAGACGGCACGAGCGGCGCCGACACGTTCGCGGTCACGGCGAACGGAGCGGCCACCAACGTGTCCGGCGACGGCGCCACCGGGGTGAACGCCCTCACCGAGCGCACCGTCCTGCACATGCTCGGCGGCGAGGACCACGTCTCCTCGGTCGGCAACCTGGCCGCGATCACCGCGCTCACGGTCGACGGCGGGAACGGCGCGGACGTCCTGCTTGGCGGCAACGGCGCCGACCGGCTGATCGGCGGGGCCGGGGGCGACTTCGTCGACGGCAACCAGGGCGACGACCTGGCGCTCCTCGGCTCCGGGAACGACACGTTCAACTGGGATCCGGGCGACGGCAGCGACACGGTCGAGGGTCAGAGCGACACGGACGTCCTTCGGTTCAACGGGGCGAACATCGCCGAGAACATCGACATGTCGGCAAACGGCCAGCGGCTGCGCTTCACCCGCGACATCGCCAACATCGTCCTGGACGTGGACGGCGTGGAACAGGTGGTGTTCAACGCCCTGGGCGGGACGGACCACGTGACCGTGCACGATCTCGCCGGGACCGACGTGACCGGCGTGACGGTCGATCTGGCCGGGACGCTGGGCGGTGTATCCGGCGACGGCGCGGCCGACCAGGTGATCGTGGAGGGCACGGACGGAGCCGACTCGATCGCGGTGAAGGGGACCTCGGCCACCGGAGTCAGGGTGTCGGGGCTGGCGGCCGTGGTGAAGGTCCTGCACCCGGAGTTCGCCAACGACCGGCTGGACGTGAACACACTGGGCGGCGCCGACACGGTGGACTCGGGCGGGCTCGACCCGGGAGTCATCCAGATGTTCGTCGACGGCGTGCCGCGGTAGGTCGGGGTTCGGGGGGCCCGGGGGCGATCGGTCCCCCCGGGCCCACCGGCCGGTCCGACGGGATGAACAGCCGGGACAGCGACCACACCAGTGCGGCGATCCCGAAGCCCGCCAGCCACACGATGAGCGGCGGCGGCACCAGCGCGTAGAACGCCCGGAGCGACGGCACCAGCATCACGATCACGAACAGCGCCACCATCGACCAGATCAGCAGCAGCCGCGCCCGGGTGAGCGGCGCCGCG
>DATLUW010000331.1:0-2504 GCA_035577825.1 Actinomycetota bacterium
CCGGAGGTCGGGCAGATTGAACGTCGTCGACCCGTCCCCGGCCCCGTAGGTCGTGCCCAGGATGGCGAACAGGCTCGCGTAGATGACCCGGTTGACCTGCGACCCGTCACAGAGGAGCCACTTCGCCGGCACCGTGGCGCCGCCGTAGGAGAGGATCGTGCCGATCGGCACGATGCCGACACTCGGCACGGCCGGGATGAGGGTCCCGTCGTCGTTGAAGCTGACCGCGAGCAGCGCCCTGAGCTGCGCGTAGAGCGACTGGAACGCGAGCTGCGTCTGGTGGTCGCCGATCTCCGCCGAGTAGAAATCGGACAGCATTATGCGGTCTGCTCCGGCCGCGGCTTCAGCGCCAGCTGGTAGAGTTCCCAGCGCCCGGGCGTCCCGGTGTCCGCCAGGGTGATCTGGAGCGCCTTGAGTTCGGCAAACGAAAAGGAGTCCAGGGGCTTGATAACGAGCGTTTCGGCGGCCGCCGGGTCGAGCGGGACCGTGCGCGCCAGCGTTTCGACCCCGAAGTCCCGCGTCCCGGTCACGCTGACGGACACCCCCGCCGCGGCTTTGGCCAGGAGCGCGGCCGCCATCACGCCGAAGCGATTCAGGATGCTCGCGGGCGTGTAGGGCCGGCTGACCATATACGCGGCGAAGGCGGTCCCGGAATCGTCGGTGCCGGTGTCGCCGCGGTGCAGGCCGTTCGCCACGGCCGTCACCGGGCGGAGCGTGAAATTGCGGGCGACGCCCGCATCCACGTTGTCCGCGAACAGGCAGGCCGCGAGCGCGGCGGCCGCGTTGCCCGTCCAGATCGACCAGCCCCGCCGCACGTTACCCTGGGTGTCCGGCGTCGTGAGATCCGTGTGCAGGACCAGGCGGAGGTTGGGCGTGTTCGCGCTGCCCGTCGCCAGCCAGAAATGCACCTGGCGCGCCTGCGGGTAATAGAGCGTGCGACAGACGAGGGTCGTCGCGTTCAGGTTGACCGTTTTCGTCGTCGTGTAGATGTCCGCGCCGAGCCACTGGAGGCCGTCCGCCCCCATCCGGCAGGGCCCGACCTGCGGGTCCCAGAAATAGAGCGCGGGACGGCCCGCCTCGTCGAGGCCCGGCGTAATCGACCCCTCGAGGGCGCCGCGCGACTTCGTCATCGTGATCGCCTGGTAGGCCGCTTCCCGGTTGCCCGTCCGCACCAGGCGATAGATATGGGAGCGCTTGAACGCGTAGAGGCAGCCATTGACCGGGCCGCCCCCGCCGACGAGCCGGCCGCCCTCAAAGCCATCGAGGTCGAGAAACGGGTCCGTATCCGTCTCCACCCGTTCATCGTTCCCCGACCCCGGGTCGCCGTTCACCGGCGTCCAGGTCACCCGGGAATCGAGCGTCGGATCTTCGTAGTTGCCGAGCGTGACGAGCCGGTCCTCGTCCACCAGGAGGTAGCGGGCGGACCCGAGCAGGGCGTAGTCGAGCAGGTCCGGGCTCAGGGGGGACGCGGCGTAGCCCGGCACGTAAGGCGCGCTGTCGCTGTAGGTCGTCGTGCCGATGACGGTCGTGGCCACCCGGTAGAAGTTGCTGTTGTCGGTGCTCGCTTCGAGTTCCCAGTGTGTCGCGCCCTCGCTGTCGTCCGTGGGCCGCGTCACCGTGATGGAGGCCCCGGCGCCGCTCGGCGCAAACGTCAGCACACTGCTCGGTTCAGATCGGCGGAGCGTGACGCCGGCCGACTGGACCGTCCAGCGCACGCGGTAATAGCGCGTCCCGGTCAGGGTCCCGCCCCCGGCATTGGCCGCCGTCGGCGCGTTCCCGGGCCCGGGGAGCCCCACTCGCCGCAGGGTGGTGCCGTCCCAGACGTGCAGCCGGTTCACGGCGCTGTTGTAGGCCAGGAACAGTTTGCCGTGGAGCGAGACGGCCGAGATCTGCCACTGCGTGAGGGACGCCAGGTCGATCGCATCGCTCACCGCGACGCCGTGCCAGCTCGTATCTTTCCGCGCGAGCGTGCTCGTGGCCGTCCCGGTGGCGGCCCACGCCCACAGCTCCGCCTGCGTCTCGTCATTGGTCGGGAGGTGCCGAAAGACCCAGGGGATCTGCGACTCCGCCGTCAGGCCGCTGGCGGTCAGGTCGATCGGGGTCGTGCCCCGCCGGCGTTCCCCTAGGGTCGAGGCGATCCATTCGATGTTCGCCAGGTCGGTGCACTGGTCCGGGGCGAGCGCGATCGCCGGGTCGGTGTTGTTCACGCCGCCGCGGAAGGAACTGATGACGAGCGGGGCCGGTTGGGACGACGCCATTTAGGTGCGATAGACCAGGGTGACGTAAAAGTCCGAGGTGTTCGTGAAATTCGCATGCGTGAGGGCGGTGGAATCCGTGGCGCCCTGCTGGACGAGGCTAATCGACGTCACGCCGCTGTTGATGTAGGCCAAGGCCGCACCCGTCAGCGAGGCCATGCTCGCGTATTGGAGCGGGTTGCCGATGTAGAAATTCGCGGCGTTCTCCGTGAGACCCCCGATGGCCGCACTGCCGGTGGACGATCCCTT
>DATLUW010000332.1:0-2111 GCA_035577825.1 Actinomycetota bacterium
ACGACGGGAGGCTTCTCACGTGACCACCGCAACCGATGACCGGGCGTTCCCCGAGCAGCTCGCCCGGACCAGAGGCCTGCAGCTCGGCGTGCCCAGGAGCTTCACCGTGTCCGCGGACCGGGCCGTGTTCCTGCGTTCCAAGGGCGGGGACGACCCCCTCACGTGCCTGTGGGTGCTCGACCTCGGGTCTGGCGAGGAGCGGTGCGTGGTCGACCCGCGGGACCTCAAGGACGGCTCGTCGGGCGGCGGCGAGCTCACCGAGGCCGAACGCGCCCGCCGGGAGCGTGCCCGCGAGCGCGCCGGCGGGGTCGTCGCCTACGCGACGGACGACGCGGTCGGTCGGGCGGTGTTCGCCCTCGCCGGGCGGCTGTTCGTCGTCGAGCTCGGTGGGGGCGAGGTGCGGGAGCTCGCGGTTCCCGGGGTCCCGTTCGATCCGCGGTTGTCGCCGGACGGCTCGCGCGTGGCCTATGTGGTCGACGGCGCGCTGCACGTCCAGGACGTGGACGGCGACGCACGCGTGCTGTCCTCCGACCCCGATCCGGACGTCCACTGGGGGATCGCGGAGTTCATCGCGGCGGAGGAGATGGACCGGTCGCGCGGTTATTGGTGGTCGCCGGACGGGACGAAGATCGCGGCCGCCCGGGTGGACGAACGGCCGGTCCTGCGGTGGTGGATCAGCGATCCGTCCATGCCTGACGCCTCGCCGCTGGCGGTCCGCTATCCGCAGGCCGGCACGGCCAACGCGGAGGTCACGCTGTACGTGATCGACGTCGCCACCGGTGACGCGTCCGAGGTCCGATGGGACCACGACGGGTTCGAGTACCTCGCCCGGGTGGTGTGGTCGTCGGGTTCGCCGCTGACGCTGGTCGTGCAGTCGCGGGACCAGCGAACGGTCGAGGTCCTCGAGGTGGACGAGTCGACGGGCGGGACCTCGGCCGCCGTCCGCGACGAGGACGCGGTCTGGGTCGACCTGGTCGCCGGCTCGCCGAAGCGGCTTCCCGACGGCCGGCTCGCCTCGACGGCCAACGGGGACGACCGGCGGCGGGTTCGCATCGACGGGGACGTCGTGTCGCCGTCGTCGCTGCACGTCCGCGCGCTGCTCGGGGGCGGCGAGGACGGCGTGTGGTTCGCGGCATCGCCTGAGGACCCGATGGACACGCACGTGTTCCAGGTGGATGCAGGCGGCGAGGTCCACCAGGTCACCACCGATCCGGGCGCGCATGGTGCGATCGTGGCGGACGGGGTCGCGGCGATCCACAGCCGAGCGGCCGATGCCGACGGCCCGGCCGTCTGGGTTCGGACGAAGGACGGCTCGCGCATCGACGTCGATTCGTTCGGCGAGGAACCGCTCGTCGATCCGATGCCGCAGTACGCGACCCTCGGCGAACGCGACCTCCGGGCGGCGCTGCTGCTCCCGGGCGGGCGGGAGCCGGGCGCCGGCCTGCCGGTCCTGCTGTCGCCGTACGGCGGACCCGGCTGGCAGCGCGTCGTGCGCCACCGGGGCGACTACGTCGTCGAGCAGTGGTTCGCCGACCGGCTCGGCGCCGCGGTGCTCGTGATCGACGGCCGCGGCACGCCGGGGCGCAGCGTCTCCTGGGAGCACGCCGTCCACCTGGACTTCTCCGTGACGCTCCAGGACCAGGTCGACGGGTTGCAGGCCGCGGCGTCGCGTTGGGGGTTCCTCGACCTCGAACGCGTGGCGATCCGCGGCTGGTCGTTCGGCGGGATGCTCTCGGCGCTCGCGGCGTGCACGCGACCGGACGTCTTCCACGCCGCGGTCGCCGGCGCGCCGGTCAGCGATCAGCGCCTGTACGACACGCACTACACGGAGCGCTATCTCGGGCACCCCGACGAGCAGCCGGAGGCCTACCGGCGGAGTTCGCCGCTGCCGTTCGCTTCGAACCTCCGCCGGCCGCTGCTGATGATCCACGGGTTCGCGGACGACAACGTGGTCGTGGCGAACGCGCTGCGGATGACCGACGCGCTGAACCTCGCGGCGATCCCGCACGAGCTCGTCCTGATCCCCCGCGCGTCGCACATGGGGGGCAGCGACGACGTGGTGGTGTCCCGCTACCTCATCGAGCTGGACTTCCTGCGCCGTTCGCTCGGGC
>DATLUW010000333.1:0-3980 GCA_035577825.1 Actinomycetota bacterium
AAACCGCAGCACAGGTCCGGCCGCGCGAACGGCACGAGCTCTGCGCCCGACCCGCCCAGCAGTTTCCGCGGCTGAGCCGAGATGTGGAGCTCGCGGAGCATGTGGCACGAGTCGTGGTACGCCACCTGCCGCCCGGCGTTCCGTGGGAGCGGCCGGAAGCCCACCGAGGCCAGGAACGCGGACAACTCCCACACCTCCCACGGCTCGACGCCGAGCAGCTCCGGCAGGTAGTGGGACGCCATGGTGGCGCACGAACCCGAGGGCACCACCACAGGCGCCTCGCGCGAGAACGCCCGTGCGAACGACCGCCCGACCCGCCGCGCCGCGCGGCGGTGTCCCGAGTTGAACGCCGGCTGCCCACAGCACACCTGCCGGGCCGGAAAGTCGACGTCGTACCCCGCCTGCCGCAGCAGCGTCTCCGCGTCCGCGACCGCCTGCGGGAAGGCGAGATCGCCGAGGCACGTTGCGAAGAGCTGAACCGTGGGCATCGGCAGACTCTAGAGCGTGATCCCGCTCGAACCTGCTCCTCCCTCGATCTCCGGCGGCCGCCGTCTCTACCTGAAACGCGAGGACACCCACGAACTCGGGGCGTTCAAGTGGCGTGGCGCGCTTCCCGTGCTGGAGAAGTTCAAGGGCATGGGCGCACGCGGCGTCGTCACCGCGTCGACCGGGAACCACGGCGCCGCGACCGCCTGGGCGGCTGCCCGGCTCGGGCTCGAGGCGACCGTCTTCGCGCCGGAGAGCGCCAGCAAGACCAAGCTGGCACACCTCGAGCGGCTCGGCGCCGACGTCCGGCTCGGCGGCGCCGACATGGACGAGGCCAAGGACCGCGGCATGGCGGAGGCGGCCGAGCGCGGCCTGCCGTTCTTCGAGGACGGCGCCGAGCCCGCCCAGTACGAGGGCTACGCGGCAATCGGCGACGAGCTTCTCGACCAGCTCGACGAGCCGCCTGCGGCCGTCGTCGTCCCCGTCGGGAACGGCGCGCTCCTCGGCGGGATCGCAACCGCCGTCCTCCGCCGCTCGCCCGAGACGCTGAGGATCGGCGTCGTCTCCGCATCCGCGCCGGTGATGGCCGACAGCTGGGAGGCCGGCCGGGCGGTGCCGAGCGACCGGTCGGCGACATTCGCCGATGGACTCGCGGTCCGGGTCGCGATCCCCTACGCGGTCGCCGTCCTCAACGAGGTGGCCACGCACATGCTCCGCGTCGAGGAGCCCGACATCGCGCGCGGAGTGGCCGCGTTCGCAGCCGGCGGGATCCGCGCCGAAGGCGCCGCCGGGGCGGGGCTCGCAGCGCTCGAACAGCTCCCCGAGCTCGACGGCCCGATCGTCGTCGTCGTCACCGGCAGCAACATCGACGACGACCTGCTCGAGCGCGCACGCAGCCGACCGGAGTCGTTTCGGACCTGATCGCGCGTCATACTTTTGCGCGTGGATGCAGGGCAAATCGCCGAGCTCCGCAGCTGGGGCAGGAAACTCGCGGCGGACGAGGCGCAACCCGATCTCCAGCCCGCGGGCCGCGCGATCCTGCTCCTGATCGACGAGATCGAGCGACTCCAGGCGTCCGCCGAGCCCGACGGGCCGTCGGAGCCCCCGCCGGCCGGGGACGGAGGCGCACCCGACCCGGAGCCCCCGCGACGACCGTCCCGCCGGCTGCCGGCGTGGCTCGGCCGCTTCCGGAACCTCGCAATCGTCGCCGTGGTCCTCGGCGCGCTCGTCTTCGCGACGTTCGCGCTCGGCGCGCGGCTCTCTGCGCCCCGCCTCGACCCGCAGGGCCCGAAAGGGAGCGCCGCTATCGGCCCGGCCACGCTCCCGTCGCTGAAGTTCTCCGTCGGTGCCGACCGGTCCGTGCTCGACCGCGTTCACTGGAAGATCGACGGCGTCGACGTCACCAGTCGCGCCCAGGTGACCACCGGCCGGTTCGTCCTGGACGGCAACCACCTGTCCGACGGCACGCACCGCGTCCAGGCGACCGCCCGCGGCGGCTTCCCGGGCTCGCGCACGACCAAGACGTGGAAGGTGCGCGTGGACACGGTCGGCCCGACGATCACCTTCGACCCGCCCGGTGTCGTGATCCTCTTGGGCCGCCCGGTCGTGCTCACGGGCACGCTCGAGCCCGGCGCGTCGCTGACCGTCGGCGGGCGGCCGATCCTCGTCTCCAACGGGCGATTCCGGCTGTCGTGGCCCAACCGGCCCGTGGGCGCGGTCACCCTCGTCGCCACCGACACACTCCGCAACGCCACGACGCGCCGCATCCGGATCTCGATGACTCCGCGCAGGCCCCCGCACCCCGTCCGCGCGGTGCACGTCACGTTCGACGCCTGGGCCGATCAGAAGCTGCGGCGCGGCGTGCTCGACCTGATCGACCAGGGGCGGATCAACGCGGTCGAGCTCGACCTGAAGGACGAGTCGGGAACGGTCGGCTGGAACGCGCCGGTTCCGCTCGCACACGAGATCGGAGCGGTCAGGCCGATCGTCGACCTCCCGGCCGCGATCGCGTTCCTGCACCGCAAGGGCGTCCGTGTGATCGGGCGGCTCGTCTGCTTCCGCGACCCGATCCTCGCCGGTGCGGCCTGGAAGGCGGGCCGGCACGACGAGGTGATCCAGACGCCGAACGGGCAGATGTACGGGGGGTACGGCGGCTTCACCAACTTCGCGAACCCGGCCGTGCGCCGGTACCAGATCGCGATCGCCGGCGCCGCCGCGAAGGCCGGCGTCGACGACGTCCTCTTCGACTACGTCCGCCGCCCCGACGGGCCGCTGTCGACGATGGCGTTCCCGGGGCTGAAGGTGACGCCCGAGCGGTCGATCGCCTCCTTCCTCGCCGAGACCCGCACCGCGCTGAAACCGTACGGGACATACCTCGGCGTGTCGGTCTTCGGCGTCGCGGCGTCACGGCCGACGGAGGTAGCCCAGGACATCCCGGCAATGGCGTCGCACGTCGACTACATCTCGGCGATGGTCTACCCGTCGCACTGGGCACGGGGGGAGTACGGCGTCGCCCACCCGAACGCCCAGCCCTACGACATCGTCGAGCGCTCCCTCGAGGACTTCCAGCGGGACGTGCGCGGGACGGGAGCGCGCGTCGTCCCGTGGCTGCAGGACTTCTCCCTCGGGGTCCCCTACGGCCCCGCGCGGGTGAAGGCGCAGATCCGAGGTGCCCACGACGCGGGCATCGACGAGTACCTGCTCTGGGATCCGTCGGTCACGTACACATCCGCCGCACTGCCGACCGACGCGCTGAAGGCCGTCTTCCCGAAGCGGAAGACGCCGGCCGGGATTGCAAGGTCGATGAAGCCGAACGAGCTCGGGCTCGTCCCGGTGCTGATGCACCACCAGATCCGCTCGGGCGGAAGCGTCTACGACATGACCGCGGGCCAGTTCCGGACCGAGCTTGCCCGGCTACGGCGCGACGGCTTCTACCCGGTGCGCGCGTCCGACCTCGTCTCCGGCAAGCTCGACGTCCCGAAGGGGAAGTCGCCGGTCGTGCTCACGTTCGACGACGCGACGAACAACCAGGTCTCGTTCCTGCCGGACGGCAGGCTCGACCCGAAGTCTGCGGTCGGGATTCTCGAGGACTTCGCCTCGCTGCATCCCGACTTTCCGGCGACCGGGACGTTCTTCGTCCCCCGCAACCTGTTCGACGGGAACGGCAGGACCGCGACCTCGACGCTGGGCTGGCTCGTCGACCACGATTTCGAGCTCGGGAACCACACGCGAGACCACCTCGCGCTGAACACGCTCGATCCCACCGGGGTTCAGCGGCAGCTCGTCCTCGGGGAGCATCTGATCAGCGACCTGCTGCCCAACTACCGGATCGAGACGATGGCGCTGCCGCTCGGCGCGCTGCCGCACCCGAGCAAGCTCGCCGTCCACGGCACCTGGCACGGCCAGTCGTACCGGTTTGCGGGCGTCTTCCTCTCCGGTGCCGAGCCCGCGTCGTCACCGTTCTCGACGAGGTGGGACCCGGCGCAGATCCCGCG
>DATLUW010000334.1:0-2787 GCA_035577825.1 Actinomycetota bacterium
TCGGTCCAGGTCTCGATGCCAGCCTGAGCCATCGCTATGCGCAGAGCCTGCGCCAGCCGATCGCCGGCAGCCTTGTCCCCCATTCGCGTCCCTCTTCCCCGGTAGTGGTGCGCGCGTGCAACGCACCATAACACCAAGTGCAAGGGTCATGTTGACAGGCGGGGTACGGGCGTGGCAAGGTAGCAAGTGATGGAAGCAGAAGCCACAACACCAATGACGCCTCGTCCCTGGCAGGAGGTCGCCCGCGAACGGGGGATTCCCCTGCGCCTCTTGGGGGAGCTGGTGGGTCGACCGCATCAGACCATGCGTGCCTACTCGTCCGGCAAGCGTACAACCCCGCAAGAGGTGCTGTGGCGCCTTTCGCGAGTACTAGGGGAGGACGTTCGGTGAACACCACAAGACCAGTGCTCGCCATATCGGTAGAGCCGCAAGACCGGCCGGAGTGGTGGGGGAGTGCTGACAGCGGTCTGACCGCCGTCGCTAATCCTACCGTCCGCTGGGTGGCCGACGTCACCTTCGCGGTCGACGTGTGGGTGTTCGCCCGGACGCTCGTCCTGTGGACGGGCTTCGGGCTGCTCGTCAGCCACACGTTGGGACTGCTCGGATGAAGCGCATCGTCGTCGGAGCACTGCTGCTCTACGCCGCCATCGCGCTGGCCGTGGTCCTGTCCGTGAGCGCGGCTGACCCGAGCCAGCGCTGCGAGTCATGCGGCATCGTCCAGGTCACGCCCCGCCCGACGCCGACCGTCGTCGGCGTGTCGGTGCCAGCGCCCCGACCGACGAACCACCCGAGGGCCATCGTCCTCTGCGAGACGTCGCCCTTCCATCCGGTGAAGGTGAACTGCCCCGACACCGGACCCACGGCCACCCTGCCGCCGACGGACACGGCGCCATGATCGAGCTCGCCGCCGTGCTGGCAGTCGTCGCCGCGTTCCTCGCGGGCTTCGTGATTGGACGGCAGACGTGACCCCCGCCGAGAACCTGGCCCTCATCTGGATCGCGGCCGCGGTGTCCATCGCGTTCGTCTGGCACCTGCTGGCCGACCACTACAAGGGCAAGCGATGAACGTCGACGTGCCGGACTTCGGCCAGCAGTATCGCAACGGCTCCCATCGAGGGCCGAACCCGCCGGCGCATTGCCAGCGGTGCGGTCGCCCGATGCGGGTCTACGAAACACAAGGCGCCATCGAGGCTGCGGAGTCCCGGTTCAAGCCTGACGGCTCACCAAACCTCGTCCGGCACGCGAAGTGTTCGGCACCTTTGCTGCTGCGACTGCTCGACATCTTCGGCTTCCATGACCACGCGCTCCAAGACCAGCACGGCGATTGGCCGTGGATATGACCCTTTCGCGACCGGCGGCCGGACCCCTCCCCGATCCCGCCACCGCGGGTAGGACCAGCATGGGCATTGCTGCTCCTGCCGCCGGTCGCCTCTGCCGCACGGACGGCTGTGAGCGCGCCGCCCGCCGCGAGAGCCCGTGGTGCGACGACCACTTCCTGGACATCCTCGTCTCCGTCTACCGGACGGTACGCCTCCATGAGGTCGGACCGCTCCGGGGAGAGCAGCACGACTCCGGTCGCCCCCCTGGCCGTGATGTTCTGCTCTCCCCGCCGGCCGCCTGACCGTTCGACTCCGCAAGGGTCGAGGACAAGCGGGCCGGCGGCCGGAACCGAATAGCCCGGACGGACGGAAAGGGACACGCTGACTGGCCCGTCCGGGCCAACCCCCTCGGAAGGACGAAATGACTGACCAGCTCTACTGGTACACCGTCAAGTACCGCCGCAACGACCCCGGCAACCGGGTATACACGCTCAGCGTCGGCGCTCCAGATGCGGATGGGGCGCGAGTGCTGGCGGCTGTCATCGACGCGAAGTTCTCCCACACGGTCGAGACGCCGCGCAGGGTTCGACTTCTCCAGGTTGAGCCCTGCCGCTTCTGTCACCGGACCGACGTCATCACCCGCGTCTCGTTCCCCGATGGCGTTGCCAATGTCTGCGACATCTGCCGCGAGAAGGCCGATGACGCCCGCGAGGACCTGGAGCGGGGCACGGCCCACTTCGACCGGGACGTGGTCGAGTGGCGCGGGACGGACGTGGAGGTGACGGGATGACCCGCATCCACGGAGCCAGCCCTTGGACCCGCACGGCCATCGCCGACCTCAGCGCCGACGAGCTGGAGGCCATTGACGCCATCCTCCCCGAGGGAACGTGGGTGACGCTCGGAGCCGGCCGCAGCCCCGGCAACTGGCGCGTGTTCCTCATGCGCGAGAACGGCACCCGCTACCCCGACGTCGTCCAACGTGTCGAGGGCGTCCACAACATCCCCAACGGCGTGCGGACGGCCGTCACCCGCTGGCTGGCGGAGCAGGACGTCGAGGAGGACGAGACGCTGGGCGATACGAACCGCGAGGGGCAGCCCGAGTTCAATGGGAGTTTCCGGTGAGCAACTACGACGACCGCCTCAAGGACTACGTCGACGTCAAGGAGCGGGTGCGGCTGTTCTATGAGACGTGGCCCGAGGGAACCATCGTCACCAGCAAGGTCAAGGTCACGCGGGAGCCCGACGACGTGCCGCGCGTATGGGTCCAGGCCAAGGCGTATCGCCACGACGGCGACCCCCTGCCGGCGGTGGGCTGGTCGTGGCTCGTCCTACCCGGCGCGACGCCCTACACCAAGGGCTCGGAGATTGAGAACGCCGAGACGAGCGCATGGGGCCGCGCCATCGGGGCGCTCGGCATCGGCATCGACAAGTCCATCGCCTCGGGCGACGAGGTCCGCAACAAGCAGGGG
>DATLUW010000335.1:0-5505 GCA_035577825.1 Actinomycetota bacterium
CGGTCGGCGACGGCGTGCTCACGGTGATGCCGGCCGAGGCGCTGTCGCCGCTCGGTGCGGCCACCGCGACGATCGTGTGCGAGCCGTCGGGTGTTCCCGTCGGAATGGTCACCGTGACGGCCGCGCTCCCGCCGGTGGGAACTGCCGCCGGCGTTGCCGTCCCCCCGACGGTTCCGGCGAGCGTGGTCCCGCCGACGGAGTCCAGATGGAACGTGAGCACCTCCCCGTCGACGAAGTTGGCCATCGTGCCGTTCAGGGTGGCCGGCAGCGTGTTGACGGTGGTCGGGGACGTGATCGAGATGGTCGGCGATCCCACGGCGACGTTCGCGCTGAACCCGCTCTCCGCGCCGGTCCAGTTGTCGCCCGACCGGGGCTGGACCGTGTACTTCCACGTGCCGGACGGCACCCCCTTCTCGGTGCAGGCGAGGCCCGGCACCACCCCGGTGCAGCTCGCGTTCACCGTCTGGACCACGCCTGCCGTCGTGTAGCGCCGGACCACGTACCCGTCGACGGCGGCGCCGCTCGCCAGGGTGCTCGCCAGCCAGGAGACGGCCACGTCGCGGCCCGTCACGACGCCCGACGGCGTCTGACCGGCGTTGACCGAGGTCGCCGCCGAGCGCGACGCGCCGGAGCCGGATGCGGTCCAGGCGGCGGACGCGGTGGTCGCGCCACCGGCCACGGCCGTGACGGCGAGCGTCGCCGCGACCGCCGTGAGGACGCCCCGCCCCATCGCGCCGCGGCTCACGGGTCCACCTTGCCGCTCCACCCGGCCTTGCAGTCCGGGATGCCGTTGCCCGGGTTGGCCGCCGGGTCGGAGCAGTTCACGTCGGCGAACCCCTTGCCCGCCGGCAGCGCGAAGTGCCACTTGAACGAGACCGGCGTGTCGGACGCGCCGACCGTCGCAGTGAGGAAGTCGTTGCCGGCGTTCTTCATCTGGCCGGTGCCGATGCCCGCGCACATGGCGGGAACCTGGACGGCGAGCTGGTAGCCCGACGCCATGCCGCCGCTCGTCGCCGGGATCCAGTCCTTCGAGCCCGGCGGCACCGTGAAGTGTTGGTCCGGGAACGGGAGCGTCAGCGGACTCCCGGCGGCGAGCGCGCCGTTCGAGCACTTGACCGGCATCGTGACCGTCCCGCCGGTGACGTCGATCGCGACCGGGAACGCCTCCGGCGAGTTCAGCCGCACGTCGACGCCGACCGAGATCCACACCCCGGGCTGGAACTTCAGGTTGCCCTGCCCGTACGGGCCGACGTTCACCACCTTGGACCCCGGCGTCCCCTCGACGTTCACGGCCGTGCCGCCGAAGGTCAGCGTGAACGTCGTTCCCCGGCACTCGTCGCCGGCCGCGTGCGGCATGGTGAGCGGCACGGTCACGGTCGCGGTGCCGTCGTTCCCCGCGACGACGAACGGCGGCCCCGTGTAGCCGCCGGAGACCGGGTTCGATCCCGTCGGGGGACAGGCCGGGCGGTCGGTCCCGGTGACCGCCACCGTCAGGGTGTTCACCAATATGGCGGCGACGTTGGGGTTCGTCACGGTGAGCGGGAGGCTCACCGTCCCCCCGGGGTACAGCCCCGTGGCGTCGCCGCTGATGAAGAACACGTGATCGGTGGCCAGGGCGGGGTCGTAGGGAACGCCGACGTACGTCAGCCGCTCCGGCGGACGGGAGTCGTGCGCCACCAAGGCCGCGGCGATGACCGCCGCGGCCGCCCAGGCCGCGACCCGTGTGAGCACCGGGCGCGTTCGCATCCGAACGCCTCGTTCCATCCGCGCGCGATCAGGAGGGGGCCGAACGCCCCCTCCCGCCGCTCGACGGTCCGGCTAGTCCTGCGATCCCGTCAGGGTGAGCACGACGGTGAACGTCTTGTTCTGACAGCCGTTCGGCGCCGCGTGGATCATCGTCACGGCGTTCGGGATCGAGAGCGTGGCGCTCGTGGTATTCGCGGCGACCTGCAGAGTGAGGCCGGTGAGCGGTCCGGGGCCGGTGACCACGTTGGCCGACGGGCAGGCGGCCGTGTCCGAGGACGTGATCGCGCCGACGGCGGCGCTCGTGAACGTGATCGAGTACGGGTTGGTGTTCGTGAGGGTGAAGAAGACGGCGCCGTTGCCCCCCGGGAACAGGTCGGCGGGGCCGGTCGCCGCATTCACGGTGACCGTCTGCGCGGTCAGCGAGCTGGCGGTGCCGCTCCCCGAACCGGTCGCCGTCCACGCGGCGAACGCGATGCCCGCCACCATCAGCATCCCGGTGAACACGGCCACCACCGTGGCCTTCTTCGAGAGCTTGCGAAGCCGCATTGCGAACTCCTCCCTTCCCGCGCCGAACCGTCGCCGACGCACGTGTCCAAGAGCGCGGGCAGGAACGGGCCGGCGCACCCCGCGCAGACCCGGGTTCGCACGCTAGGGAAGGGGGTGCCGGCGGAACATGCCGAGAACTGCGGAGCGCGGGTCCGTGATTCTACGTAGCGACGTGCGCGGCACGAAACGTCGGACGGCCCGCCGTAGGATGAACTCGGAGTGACCGTCGCCCGCCTCGACGCCCGCGCCGGGAGCGCACGTGGAACACACGGAGGAAGAGGCGGGCCCCGAGCGGACGCTCACGCCGCGGGAGCAGGAGGTGCTCCGCGAGCTCGCGGCCGGGGCGGCCCCTGCCGGCGTCGCGGCCTCCCTGGACATCAGCGTCCTGACCGTCCGCGGACACCTTCGTTCGATCATGCACAAGCTCGGCGCGCACTCGGCCGGCGAGGCCGTGGTGCGGGCGTTCCGGCTCGGTCTGGTCGAGGCCGACCCCGATGCGCCCGGACGGCGCGGGCCGGCCGACGCGCTCGGGGCGATGGCCCGCCGGGCCAGGGAGGCCTCGCGGATCGAGTCGGCACTGACGCCCCGGGAGCGGGAGGTCCTGCGTTCGATCGGCCGCGGGCTGACGACACGTCAGATCGGGACCGAGCTCGGGATCTCGCATCGAACCGCCCAATCCCACATCGCGGGGCTGTACACGAAGCTCGGCGTCGGGTCGCGGGTCCAGGCGGTCGCCCGCGCGACGCGCCTGGACCTGATCGGCTGACGGGGGGCGCCGGGTCGACAGGGGCCGCTCTGCTACCCTCGCCGGGAACTCGTGGCGAGACTGGTCCTCCTCTCCGATCGCTCACCGGACCAGGTGCTCCCGGCGCTCGCGGCCACCGGCCTCGACGTGAAGGTCGAGCCCTTGTCCCCGGATTCGCTCGCCCACCTCCCGCAACTGTCGCCGTGGGCGATCCTGGTCGACGCCGCCGAGAACGCCCCCCACGCGTACGCGATCCTGCGCGCGCTGGCGTCGGCTGGCCGGCACCTGCCGGTGGTCGCCGTGGTTGCTCGCCGCGACCTCGAACGCGTTGCTTGGGGCGAGGTGGTGGACGACTTCGTCGATCCCGCCGCCCCTGCGAGCGAGCTCGAGGTTCGCCTGGCGATCCTCCGGCGGCGCGCGGGGGCGGGTTCGGAGGACCTCATCCGCCTCGGCCGGCTCCACCTCTCGACCGAGACCTACCAGGTGTCGGTGGACGGCAGGCCGCTCGACCTCACGTACAAGGAGTTCGAGCTGCTGCGGTTCCTGGCCTCGCGCGCCGGACGCGTGTTCACGCGGGCGGCGCTCCTGCGCGAGGTCTGGGGGTACGACTTCTACGGCGGCACCCGGACCGTCGACGTCCACATCCGGCGCCTGCGCGCCAAGCTCGGGCCCGAGCATGAGCACCTCATCGAGACGGTGCGCGGCGTGGGATACCGCGCGGCGGACGTGGCGGCCGAGCGCTAGCGGGTCACGCGGTCAGGGCGCGAGGCCCGTCGTGGGTCGGGCGAAGCGTCACCCGAAGATGGTTCTCGACGTCCTTGACTCCCGGCGTCGCCCACGCGTCGTCGTCGGCGGCCCGGCGGGCCTGCGAGGAGGTGACCGACCCCGTGAGCGTCACGATGGCGTCGGCGACGGTGACGTGGATGGCCTCGCGGCGGGTGAACGGATCCTCGCGCAGCTGGTCCACGAGGATGCCCCGGATCTCGGGGTCCGACGACCGGACCGACACCGCCCAGCCGAAGAAGGCCGAACCCCCCTCGTGATGCTCCCTGCGCTTCGACATGATTCCGCTCCTTCCCGCCGGCTCGCTTCGAACATCCGTGCCGGCGGCGGGCCCGGACCGACACTCGTGTTCCCCGTAAGGGTTGTTCCCTAGCGCAACCCTCCCAAACGAGCCCCGACGAAGGTACATTGCACCCGTGGAGATGGGCGAACGCGCGATCACCGAGAGCCGCCGGCTGTGGACGGAGGCCCTTGAGGTGCTGGGCTCCGGTGCGGATGCGATGCGGGCGTGGCTCGCGACGCCCCAGGGGCGGCGGTTCCGGCAGCTGTTCGCCCGGGGGCTCATCCTCGGCTCGCCGCTCATCTTCCGGATGAAGCTGCTGCGCGCGTCGGGCCTCGGGCGGCTGATCGAGTTCGCCGGGGGGGCCGCCGTGCTGGTCAAGCTGGCTGAGATCATCCGCGACTGGGAGCCCGACACGTTTCCGAAGGTCGTCGATACCTCCGGAACCCGGCGCCGGGCCTGAGACCGGCCTCGGCCGGTCACAGGGAGAAGCAGGCGAGCCTGCCGTCCCACGACGGCACCAGGACCATCCCGTCCACCACCGTCGGCGCGACGAACGCCGCGCCCTCCACCTGGATCCCGCTCGACCACAGGAGACGGCCGGAGCTCGACACCCAGGCCCGTACCTCGTCGCCCGCGCCGTCGGCCGCGTAGACCACGTCGCCGGCGACCGTCGGCGCCGGATAGGCGAACCCGCCCGACCCGAACGTCCGCTGCCAGGCAAGGCGCAAGCGGCACCCCGTCCCCACGTGGAGCGCGATCAGGCCGTGGCGGTAGACGCCGTCCGGCGAGTCGCCGTCGTCGGTGAGGTAGACGTCCCCGGTTCGCGGCGACCACGCGGGGATCCCCTGGAAGTGCCCGCTGCCCTCGCGCGAGATCTGCAGCCGTTGCACCGCACCGTCGTCGACGCCCCCGCGTTCGTAGAGGAACAGCGACCCGGTCTTGTTCATCACGGCGGCGAAGCCGGGACAGCCCGGCGGGTCGAACAGCAACGGCGTGGCGCCGAAGTCGACGTCGTTCCCCTCGAGCGGCGGCTGGTCGCTCCCGAGCGGGGTGAGCGACGACGAGAGCTCGACCATGGCCTCGGAGTACCGATAGGTCTCCGGATGACGCCGCGCGTTCCCCGTCGCGGTGAACACGTGGTGCGTCGCCAGGTCGATCGACACGCCGCCCGGCCCCCAGATCCCGCCGCCGTTCACGACGGGCCCGGAGGGATAGAACTCCTTGCGCACCTCGTGGGTGGCCACGTCGATCGAGGTGATCTTGCCGTGGTACGGGTTGATGTCGCAGTGCCCGGCGAACGTGACGTACAGCTTCCCGGTGCCCGGGTCGTACGTGAGCCCGCCGTAGTCGTGGATCTCTGTCGGATCGAACACGCCCTCGACCGGCCAGTGGGCGCGCTCGA
>DATLUW010000336.1:0-2480 GCA_035577825.1 Actinomycetota bacterium
ACGACCCGGAAGGGATCACGCGCCGCGAAGCCCAGCCCGCCCCCGCCCCCCGTCGCGGCGCCGCTGCCCGCATGGGTCGTGATCGCGTTGTGGAGCAGTCGGACCTTCGTGAGGCCACCGGACCCGAGCAGCTCGATCCCGCCCCCGTCGCCCTCCGCGGTGGTGTTGCCGGTCGCCGTGACCGACGAGTTGCTCACCGTGGAGCCGCTCATGTGCAGGACGAGGTTGAAGTCGTTGCCCGTCCCGTAGATCCCGCCGCCCGAGGCCTCCGCAGCCGCCCCCGACGACGTCGCGACCGCCTGGTTCCCGTCGAAGGTCGTGCCCCGGATGGTCGCCGGCTCGTCCTGGTCGTTCAGCAACCACAGGCCCCCGCCCTCCGCGTGGGCCCCGCCGTCGTTGCTGATCGCCGCGTGATTTGAGGTGAACGTGGAGTCGACGATCGACACCACGTCGTTCCGGCCGCCGGACCAGAAGAGTCCCCCGCCGCGGGCACTGGCGAAGTCCGGACCCTGGCCGCTGGCGGCGTTGTTGGCGATCTTCGTCCGGGTCATGGACAGCGTCCCGAACACGAACACCCCCGCCCCCTCGCCGAGGCCCGCGTTGTCGGTCGACGACGCCGAGGCCGTGTTCGCGCCGACGACCGAGTCGACGATCGTGAGCTGGCCCTCGACGTAGATGCCGCCGCCGTCGGCGAACCTGCCGGCATCGCCGGACGCGGTCACGTGGTTGTTCGAGATGGTCGAGTTCGTGATCGTGACGAACGACGGGTTGTCGACGTCGATGCCGCCGCCGTGCCCGAACCCCTGGTTCGGCACGCCGGTCGCGGAGTTGCCCGACACCCGCACGTGGTCGAGCGTCAGCCGCCCGCCGCCGAACAGAATCCCTCCACCGATCTGGTCGATGCCGCCGGTGATGGTGAGGTGGCGGAGGTGGACGTCGTGGAACCCGAAGATCAGGAGGGTCCGCCCGGTGCCTCCGCCGTCGAGCTTCGCGCTGGGCGCGCCGGCCAGGGTGAGGTTCTTGTCCACGGTGAAGTTCCCGGTGCACGTGCCGGTGACCTGCACGGTTGCGCCGTAGGGCGCGTCCGCCAGCGCAGCCGCGAGGTCGTCCTGCGGGCAGTGCACGTGGATCGGGGCGGCGGAAGCCGGGGCTGCCGGCAACAGGAACGCCGCCAGCAGGCCGGCCCCGAGCCCGGCGATCGCGCGAGCCAGCCCTCGATGCCGTCGCCTCATGGACTTCCTCCCTGGCTGGGTTCGCCCGGCGGAGGGCGCGACGAGCCGGACGGTCGCATGCTCGGTTCGATGGGGAGTGTCTACCCGAGGGTGGAGGTCCGGCGCAAGGGATCGAACGGCGGTTCCCGGGCCGCGGAGGGACCGGGTGCTAGCATCGCGTTCGATGGGCGAAGGCGAGGGCCCGCGGGAAGCCTGTGGCCTGTTCGGCGTCTGGGCGCCGGGCGAGGACATCTCCCGCCTCATCTACTTCGGATTGTTCGCGCTGCAGCACCGCGGCCAGGAATCCGCAGGGATGGCCATCTCCGACCTCAAGAACATCCTGGTCTACCGCGAGCTCGGGCTGGTCGCGCAGGTGTTCGACGAGGCCACGCTGTCGACGCTGCAGGGCGACCTCGGGATCGGGCACACGCGGTACTCGACGACCGGGTCGACCACGTGGGAGAACGCCCAGCCGGCCTTCAAGACCGACGGCGTGCTCGGCCTGGCACTCGGTCACAACGGGAACCTGGTCAACACCCGCCGCCTGACCGAGGAGTTCGGGCGCGCTTCGAACCGCGGCTCGACCACCGACTCCGACCTGGTCGCGTCGATGCTGGCCGAGCACATCGAGGACGGCATCGAGGAGGCCGCGCTCCGCGTCCTCCCGCGGCTCGAGGGCGCGTTCTCGTTCCTGTTCATGGACGAGCGGACCGTCTACGGGGCGCGCGACCCGCACGGGCTGCGGCCGCTCGCGATCGGGCGGCTCCCGAGCGGGTTCTGCTTCGCGTCCGAGACCGCGGCGCTCGACATCGTGGGCGCGACGTACGTCCGCGAGGTCGAACCCGGCGAGCTGGTGATGATCGACGACCGCGGCCTGCGGAGCGTGCGGTACGCCGAGTCGCCCCGGAAGGCGCTCTGCCTGTTCGAGTTCGCGTACCTGGCCCGGGCGGACTCGCGCCTGTACGGGCGAACCGTCCACGTGGCCCGGCAGGAGATGGGCCGCCGGCTGTCGCGGCAGTCGCCGGTCGAGGCCGACCTGGTGGTGCCGGTGCCCGACACCGGCCACAGCGCCGCGCAGGGCTACGCGGCCGAGTCGGGCATCGCGTACGGCGAGGGCCTGATGAAGAACCGCTACGTGGGCCGGACGTTCATCCAGCCCACACCGTCGCTCCGCCAGCGCGGCGTGAAGCTGAAGCTCAATCCCATCCCGGACGCCGTGAAGGGCAGGCGGCTGGTGATCGTGGACGACTCGATCGTGCGCGGGACCAC
>DATLUW010000337.1:0-2038 GCA_035577825.1 Actinomycetota bacterium
CGTGCCGGCGCTAGTGCCCTAGACCTCCTCCGGCTCCTCGTCGACCGCCTCGAGGATCCCGGCCCGCCACCAGGCGGACGATCCGCCGCGGTCTACGACGCCGTTCAATGTCGCGAGCGCACGGAGCACGGCTTCGCGTTCCTCGGGCGTGGGCTCGGGGGTGATCTCGACCGTCACGGTCGGTTCAGCCTAAAGGAGCCTGCGTCGCCGGACGATGAGTCACGTTGATGACCTCTCGCGTCGTCGTCTGTGCTGCGCTCGCGCTCGTCTTCGCCGCCCCGTCCTCCGCCGGGTCGACTGCGGCGTCCTGGGCGCAGCCGCAGATCAAGATCGTCACTGCGCACGGACTGATGGGCGGCACGGTCGCAGGCTTCCGGCCGGACGACCCGCTCACGGCCGGAGACCTTGCCGATCTCGTCGGCGGGGTGACGGGCAAACCAGCTGCGGTTGCGGCCGATCCGACGGTTCCGGTGACGATCGCGCAGCTCGACGCACAGCTCGTGCGGGGGCTCGGCCTTCTGTCGGTCGCCCGCCAGTTCACAGCGGGTATCCGCGGAGCCGGTCTGAGGCCGCCGAGCTATTTCGGGACAGAGACCGTGGCACGCCTCCTGGGGCTGCGGTTCAACCACCCGGCCGCGCAGGATTCGCTCGAGCTCGCGCCGGACGGCGTGGCCACGCGCGCCGAGGCAGCATTCTCGGCTGCTCGGATGCTCGGCTTCACGGGCGGGGAGTCGGCCTGGCTCACGCAGGTCGCCTCGACCTTCCAACCAGCGCCGGTCACGGGTCTCAGGCGCTCCGTGTTGCAGGTGGCGGTGTCGCTCGTCGGCAACCCGTACGTGTGGGGTGGAACGAGCGAGCAGCCGCAGGATCCGTTCGACACGGGCGCGCTCGTCCCGGGCGGGTTCGACTGCTCCGGCTTCGTCTGGCGCGTCTTCAAGCTGCAGGCGTACGCAGGCGCCGAGGCGCTCGCCGCAGTGATCAAGGGTCGCTCGACGTTCGCGATGAGCGGCGAGGTGCCGGCGGCGAGGCGTTTGCCCGGAGCGAACGTCGCGCCCGGCGACCTCCTCTTCTTCGGCGCGAACGGCCCGAAGTCGAAGCCGGCCCAGATCGACCACGTCGGCATCTACCTGGACGGCGGCTGGTTCGTCCAGGCGTCCAGCCAGGGCGTCGCGCTCGCCCCGCTGACCGAGGCGTACACGAAGCGGTTCGCCTGGGCCCGCGACCCGATCGCAGAAGCGGGCCTCGCGTAGCCCGCAACGGCCAAGCCCCCGCCAGCCGTGTTCCAGGGACAGTCCCTGGAACACGAACGTCGCGAGGCTTCCACCGACGGCCGCGTTCCAACCGGACAAGGACGCCGTCCGTTCCGGGCATTCGCCGTCCACAGGACACGACCCGGTTCGACGGACCACCTGTCTCTTCGGGCCTTGTCGAGGGGACTGTCCCTGTGACACGCCCCGTGGAGGCGCGTCGAAATGGGAGAACCTAGAGCGGGATGTTCCCGTGCTTGCGCGGGGGGCGGCGTTCGCGCTTCGTTCTCGCAGTCTCGAGCGCGTCGATCAGGACGGGCCGGGTGCGGCGCGGCTCGATCACGTCGTCGACGTAGCCGCGTTCCGCGGCGGTGTACGGATTGGCAAAGCGCTCCTTGTAGTCGGCGATCAGCTCCGCGCGCCTGGCCTCGGCATCGCCGTTCCCCTCGAGCTCCTTCCGGAAGACGATGTTGACTGCGCCCTCCGGCCCCATCACCGCCACCTCGGCGGTCGGCCACGCGAAGTTGAAGTCGGCGCCGATGTGCTTGGAGGACATGACGTCGTAGGCGCCGCCGTACGCCTTGCGCGTGATCACCGTCAGCTTCGGCACGGTCGCCTCCGCGTACGCGTAGAGCAGCTTGGCGCCGTGGCGGATGATCCCACCCCACTCCTGAGCCGTCCCCGGCAGAAACCCCGGGACGTCGACGAAGGTGACGAGCGGCACGTTGAACGCGTCGCACGTGCGCACGAACCGCCCGCCCTTGACGGACGCGTCGATGTCCAGCACCCCC
>DATLUW010000338.1:0-2532 GCA_035577825.1 Actinomycetota bacterium
CCGCCTCTGCCTGGCCTGCGCCGCCGCGCTCTTCGTCCTCGTGCCTGCCGGGGCGAGTGCAGGCCCGCCGGCCGAGGTGAGCATCGAGTTCTCCGACTATTGTCCGTCGGTGCTCGACGTCCTGCCCGGCGAGACCGTGAACTGGACCAATGTCAGCGTTCGCACGCACACGGTCACCTCGGACACCGGGCTCTTCGACTCGGGCGAGGTCGTCCAGGGAGCTCACTTCTCATTCGTGTTCACGGACGTCGGCGCGTACGCCTACCACTGCATCATCCATCCGAGCATCACCGGGGAGGTCGACGTCAGGCGCGTCATTCTCGGGCTGTTGCCCACCGCAGTCGTGCCGGCCGGCACCCCGGTCGAGTTCGACGGCCGCGTGGCGGACACAACCCACCCGGTGAGCATTCAGCGCCGCCTCGAGGGCGCCGACTTCACGACCGTCGGCACGGCGACCCCGGGGGCAGACGGAACCTGGAAGACCAAGCTGTCAGCCGAGATCACGGCGGACTACCGCGCGCTCTCGGGGGCGGACGCCAGCCAGACGCGCCGCCTTCTGGTCTCCTCCCGGCACGTCCTCGTGCGCCCGACTCGGAACGGCGTCCACGTCACGGTCGCGCCGAGCGCCCCGTACGCCCGCTTCCTGGTCGAGACCCTCAGCCGCGAGCGCTTCGGCTGGTATCCCGTGGCGAGCGGTCTCGCCGACTACGTCTCCCAGGCCGACGTCCGGATCAAGGGCCCCGCGCGGGTTCGCATCGTGCTGGTCGACAAGGACGGCTGGACGCCGCTGGCGACCAGCAAGGTCGTCGTCGTCCCCCGCCGGTAGCCGCTACCGCCGGTCGGCGCGCATCGACGCCGGCCAGATCCCCTGCTTGCCGGGCGAGAAGATGCCGTTCGGGTCGACCGCGTCCTTGATCGTCTCGACGAAGCGCCGGTACGCGTGGTTGTTGAAGCTGTACTGCTCCGACGCGAGGTCCATGAAGTCGAGGTGCGCGCGGTACTCGCCGTACCCCGCCTTCGCCGCCTCCTTCACGAGCAGCTTCGACGTGTCGTACGCGCGCCGCGTCTGCGCCTCGTCCTTGGTGTCGAAGATGACCATCGTCACGTGGATGAAGCTGCGGGAGTTGGTCGGGATCATCACCGCCGCGTAGTCGAGCTTCGCCTCCCGCTCGACGAGGCCGCGGAGCAGGTCGCGCGCCGCCATCGCGTCCTGGCCCGTGAGGCGGACGACCGGCGAGAAGCCGATGTGGCCTCCCTCCTCGCCGCCGTACCAGCCGGTCATCTGGTTGATCCCGAGGTTCGGGACGCCCGCCTGCACGCGGTCGAACGGATGCTCGAGCTTGTCGAAGTCCTGCGGGGCGTGCTTCGTCCCCCAGACCTCGGCGCCGGGGATCCCCTCGAACGCCGCCTTGACCTTCGCGAACCGGTGGTCGACGACCGCCTCGTCACCGTAGAGGGCGAAGCGCATCGTCCAGCGTCCGATCTCGAGCTCCCGCGCCATGTGGTCGATCACGCCGTCCGGGATCGGGTCCTCGCCCTGGTACCACGGCGCCCGGCTCGAGAGCACCGACGCCATCGCGATCGTGTTCCAGAGCTGCGGCACGTTCTCGATCGTGCGGTCGAGCATCAGGCGCCGGAGCGTGTCCATGATCGGGCCGAGGTCGTCCTCGTTCCACGCCCGGAGCCAGAGCGGCACGTAGCACTCCGGCCAGGGCGTCAGCCACACGCCGAGCTTCGTGACGATCCCGAAGTTCGACTGCATGAAGAGCTGGTCGAGTGTCGGGCCGAGGCTGCGCTTGTAGACGTGCCAGGAGGGGTTGTTCGGCATCGCGCCCATGCCGGTGCGCATCACCTCGCCGTTCGCCAGCACGACCTCCATCCCGCAGTACGCGGCCATGTCCTGCGCAACCGGGAGATACGTCGCCCCGTTCTCGAGGAAGTTGCCGACCACGCTGCCCCAGCCGAGATCGGGGATCGAGAGCATCAGCTTGTGGCCGCCGGCCTGGATCGCGTCGTAGAGATCGAACCAGCGCACGCCCGGCTCGACGACGCAGTAGGCGAGCTCCTCGTCGATCTCGAGCACCTTGTTCATGTTCCGCAGGCTCACGATCACCGAGCCGTCGAGACGCGGCGCGGGGCCGCCGTAGCCGTTGTTCATCCCGCACCCGTGGGTCCAGAGCGGGATCTTCCTCTCGCCCGCGACCCGGACGACCGCCTGCACCTCCTCGACCGTCGTCGGCATCACGATCGCGGAGGCCGAGTAGTCGCTCCACGCCTCGAACTGGAACGGGTCGCGGAACTCGAGCAGGTCCGACTCGGAGGTCAGGACCTTGTCGGCGCCGATCTCGGACGCGAAGTGCTCGACCGCGGCGGCGAACTCGTCCTCCGAGACGCCGGGCGGGAGCCGGACTGGGGTGCTCTGCTGGGTCGCCATGCCCGGCATCGGACCATCCGGCTGGGGGTTCGTCAAGCGCCGGCGAGCCAGCGGCGGGGGTTGTCGACCATGATCCGGTCGATGTCAGCGTCGGAGAC
>DATLUW010000339.1:0-7158 GCA_035577825.1 Actinomycetota bacterium
CAGCTCGCCGGCTCCGACGGCGGGGTCGTGCCAGGCGCGGACGAGCCGCAGGGTCGCGGACGGGGGGTCGACCGTCCACAACAGGCCGGCGTCCCACGCCAGCGAGCGGGCGACCTCCTCCAGGATCCGGGGCGCCGCGTCGGCGAGCGACGGCGCCTCGGCGAGGGCCGCCGTGACCGCGGTCTGCGCGGCCAGCAGCTGCTCCGAACGGCGCCGTTCGGAGATGTCGACGGAGACGCTCACGACGCCGACCATGGCCCCGGCCTCGTCCGTGAGCGGCGCGAGCGAGGCGAACACCGGCAGCATCCGCCCGCCGCGGGCGACGATCGTGAGCTCCCCGCGCCACGGCCGGCCCGTTCGGAGGGTCGTCATGACCCGGCGGACCTCGTCGTCGTGGCCGGGGGTGGTCGAGACGTCGAGCACGTTCCGGCCGATCGCCTCGTCCCGGGTCCAGCCGTAGATCGCCTCGGCGTGCCGGTTCCAGTGAAGGATCGTGCCCTGCAGGTCGGCGGCCACGACTGCCGCCGGGACGTCGTCCAACAGCGGCTGATTGAACGCTTCTGGGACCCCGGATGAGGGGGCGCTCGCAGTGTCCGTCATGGCCCGAGGAGCAGCATAGCGGCACGGATGCTTCGGGTACGTCGCAATTGTCCCACCCGGCGGCGCGGAGCGGGCTGGCCGTATCCTTCGGTCCGTGGCGAACATCCGGTTGACGAAGTACAGCCACGGCGCCGGCTGAGCGTGCAAGCTCGGTCCTTCTGACCTGGCCCAGGTGCTGGGCCGACTCGGGACCCCGGCAATGCCGGAGGAGGTGCTGGTCTCCGCCGAGACCGGCGACGACGCGGCCGTCTACGTGCTGCCCGGCGGGCAGGCCCTGGTGCAGACGGTCGACTTCTTCACGCCCATCGTCGACGACGCATACGACTGGGGCCGGATCGCTGCGGCGAACGCGTTCAGCGACGTCTACGCGATGGGCGGTCGGCCGGTGACCGCCCTCAACCTCGCCGGATGGCCGGTGGACGAGCTCCCGCTCGAGCTCCTCTCGCGGGTGCTGGAGGGCGGCGCGGCCGTCGCCGGGACGGCCGGCGTGGCGGTCGTGGGGGGCCACACGATCACCGCCACCGAGCCGCTGTACGGCATGTCGGTCACCGGCCTCGTGGAGCCCAAGCGCCTGGTCAGGAACTCGACCGCGAAGGTCGGCGGCGAGCTGTTCCTGACGAAGCCGCTCGGCCTGGGGATCGTCTCGACGGCGATCAAGCGTGGCATCGCCACCGACGAACAGGTCCTGCTGGCCGTCGACACGATGACCGAGCTCAACCGGGCGGCGTCCGAGGCGATGGTCGCGGCCCGGGTCGACGCGGCGACCGACGTGACGGGTTTCGGGCTGCTCGGCCACCTCCGCGGCATGCTCGCGGCGTCCGGGTGCGCGGCCGAGATCGACGCCGCCGAGGTCGAGCTCCTCCCCGGCACGATGGAGCTGGCGCGGAAGAACGTCGTCCCCGGCGGCACGGTCCGCAACCACGACTTCCTCGACGCCGATGTCGCCTGGGGCGAGCTCCCCCGGGAGGAACAGCTGGCCCTGGCCGACGCCCAGACCTCGGGCGGCCTGCTGATCGCGACGCGCGATCCGGCGCGCCTGCACGACGCCGCGGCCGACCGGGGCGTGCCGCTCCGGCAGGTCGGCCGGGTGGTCGAGGGCGTCCCCGGCCGCATCACCGTGACCGGCCGGGTGAGCGGCTGACCCCGCCGTCCGGGGAATCCCGCACGGGTTCGCCGCGTTGCAACAGCAACAGCGAATTCGACTGCGTTGATAGACTTTCGCCGCTGCGGAGGAGACGTGATCCAGCTCGAGGGTTCCCACTACGACGAGATCGTGGCCCACTGCCAGGGCGAATACCCGAACGAGGCGTGCGGCCTGGTCGCCGGCAAGGAGGGCATCGCCGTCCGGGTGATCCCGATGCGGAACGCCGACGCGAGCCCGGCGACCTACCGGCTGGACGCGAAGGAGCAGTTCCGGGTGTTCGAGGAGCTGGACGACGACGGGCTTGACGTCTACGGCATCTTCCACTCGCACACCCACTCCGAGGCCTACCCGTCGGCGACCGATCGCCGTCAGGCGCTGTACCCCGAGGCCCATTACCTGATCCTGTCGCTGCAGGACCGGAACGCACCGCTGCTGCGGGGGTTCCGGATCCTGGACGGCGAGGTGACCGAAGAGGACGTGATGATCGGATGACCCGCGAAGCGAACGCGCCCACGAGGCGCTTCACCGAGGACGAGGTGGTCCGCTACGCGCGGCACATCATCCTTCCCCAGATCGGCGGCGACGGGCAGCGCCGGCTGCTCGAGTCGAGCGTCCTGTGCGTGGGCGCCGGCGGGCTCGGGTCGCCGATCGCGATGTACCTGGCGGCGGCGGGCGTCGGCAGGCTGGGCGTCGTGGACTTCGACACCGTCGACCTGACGAACCTCCAACGCCAGATCCTGCACGGGACCTCCGACGTCGGCCGCCCGAAGGTCGCGAGCGCCGCCGACACCCTTCGCGAGCTGAACCCGTCGATCGAGGTCGTGCCGCACGACACGGTCCTCACCAGCGAGAACGCGATGGAGATCCTCGGGCGGTACGACCTGGTGATCGACGGGAGCGACAACTTCCCGGTTCGATACCTGGTGAACGACGCGACCCAGTTCCTCGGCAAGCCGCTGGTGTACGGGTCGATCTACCAGTTCGAGGGGCAGATCACCGTGTTCCTGCCCGGGGACGCGGGGCCGTGCTACCGGTGCCTGTTCCCGCAGCCGCCCCCGCCCGGTTCGGTGCCGAACTGCGCCGAGGCCGGGGTCTTCGGCGTGCTGCCGGGGATCGTGGGCTCGATCCAGGCCACCGAGGCCATCAAGATGATCACCGGGGTCGGCGAGCCGCTCGTCGGGCGCCTGCTGATCTTCGACGCGCTCGAGATGGACTTCACGACGGTGAAGATCAAGCGCGACCCGACGTGCCCGGTGTGCGGCGACGAACCGACGGTCACCGAACTCATCGACTACGACCTGTTCTGCGGCGTTCCCTCAGGCGGGGTGCCCGAGGAGGCCGAGCACGGCGTCCCGACGACGGTGGGAGGACACCGCTGATGGCGGCCCGGATCAAGCTCCCGACGATCCTGCGCAAGCACACGGACGGCGTGGCGGTGGTCGAGGCGGACGGCTCGACGGTCGGCGAGGTGCTGAAGGACCTCGAGTCGCGGCATCCCGGCGTGACCCGGACGATCCTCACCGAGGACGGGGTCGGGCTGCACCGCTTCGTCAACGTCTACGTGAACGGCGAGGACGTCCGCTACAACGGCGGCCTCGACGCCGCGGTGGGCGACGGCGACACGCTCAGCATCCTGCCGGCCGTCGCCGGCGGGTAGCGCGCGCGGGCTCACCGCCGGCGCACTGCGGTGTTCGTGGAAGCTGCCCCGACCGTGGAGCACCCGGTCCGGAAATCGCGCCTTCGCTCCGTTGCCGTTTCCCGGCCGCCGGCGTAGCGTTCGGCGCTGCATCGGACCGGGAGAGTCGCCGTCATGGGAGCACGCCGTCCGCTCATCTCCGCCGTCGTCGCCATCGCGGTCGTGTCCACGGTGGCGCTCGTCGCCGCCGCGGGCTCGGCCTCCCCGTCGCAGGCACCCTCGCAGCCGACCGCAGTCGAGCTGAGCGTCCAGGTCGGGCAGGTGTCGTTCAGCTCCATGACGCCCCAGAACCTCCCCGTGTACGCGTTCAGCTGGAGCGGCAGGCGGACGATCGGGACTACCGGCGGCGGGGGTGGGACCGGCAAGGAGACGCTCGCCGACTTCTCGTTCACCCGCCAGCTCGACGAGTCCTCGCCGCTGTTCCTCAACCTGTTCATGACCGGCAAGCTCACGAAGACGGTGACCGTGAACGTCTTCCAGCCCGGCTCGCAGCGGGTCGCGCTCAAGTACACGCTCTCCGACGTGCTGATCTCCTCGTTCCATCACGGCGCCGTCGGCGAGGCCGACTACACGTTCCCGACCGACCAGGTCACCCTGCACTTCAGCAAGGTCTGCCTGCAGTCATTCAGCCCGGCCGGCGGAACGCGTGCCTCGGCCGTCTGCCAGAAGATCATCCCGACCTGACCGAACCGTCCTGCAGCCGACCTCGACGTCGAGTTCGGCGCGGCCGACGAGCCGTCCGTCGGTGTTCGCCTCCTGCGGTCCCCGGGCCGGACGTTCCGGTGGCGGTTCCTCGTCGAGCGCCCGCTGCAACCGGCCGATCTCGGTGACCAGCTCGTTGCGGAGCACCGGCCCGGGGGTGGCGTGTCGTCTCGTTCACCGAAGTTCACCCGTCCACGGATGATGGCCCGCGGCTCGCGCCCGGCACGAGCCCGTCCGGGACCTCCGCGGAGGCATCGCACCTCCCTGGGATAATCGGCCGGTGCGAGCGAACGACATCCTGGACGCGATCGGCGACACGCCGCTCGTCGGCATCGCCCGCATGTCGCCGAACCCGGGCGTCCGGCTGTGGGCGAAGCTCGAGGGCCAGAACCCGACGGGCTCGCTGAAGGACCGCATCGCGAAGCGCATGATCGAGGAGGCCGAGCGCTCCGGCGCGCTCACGCCCGACCAGGTCATCCTCGAACCCACGTCCGGCAACACCGGCATCGCGCTCGCCATGGTCGCCCGGCGCAAGGGCTACCGGCTCACCGTGGTCATGCCCGACAACGCGAGCGAGGAACGCGTCCGGCTGCTCGAGCTGTTCGGCGCGGACATCGTGTTCTCGCCGGCCGACAAGGGAACGAACGGATCGATCGAGGTCGCGAATGCCATGGCCGAGAGCGACCGGTTCTTCATGCCGTTCCAGTACGGGAACGCCGCGAACCCCGACGCCCACTACGAGGGAACGGGCGCCGAGATCGTCCGCGACCTGCCGGAGGTCACCCACTTCGTGGCGGGGCTCGGCACCGGCGGGACGCTGATGGGCGCCGGTCGCCGGCTCCGCGAGCACAATCCCGCGGTGCAGATCATCGCGGCCGAGCCGGAGCTGGGCGAGCTCGTGTACGGCCTGCGGTCCCTGGACGCCGGGTTCGTGCCGCCGATCCTCGACGAGGCGAAGCTCGACCGGAAGTTCCTGGTCGACTCGAACGACGCGCTCGCCGCGACGCGCGAGCTGACCGAGCATGAGGGGATCTTCGCCGGCATCTCGAGCGGCGCCGTGATCCACGTGGCGCGCCGGATCGCCGGGCAGATCGAGGGGGGCGACATCGTGTGCCTGCTCGCAGACGGAGGCTGGAAGTATCTGTCGACCAACGCCTGGGCTGCCGATCAGGCGCAGGCGGAGAAGGAGGTCTCGGAGGCGCTGTGGTGGTAGGCGAGGCGGTGCTCGATGCCCGATAGCCGGCCGATCGGCGTGTTCGACTCGGGCGTCGGCGGGCTGACGGTGGCGCGGGCCATCCTGGACCTGCTGCCGCACGAGCCGATGATCTACGTCGGAGACTCCGCCCGGTACCCGTACGGCCCGCGGCCGCTGGAGGAGATCCGGCGCTTCGGCCTGGAGATCGCCGCCGACCTGGTCGAGCGCGACGTGAAGATGCTGGTCGTCGCCTGCAACTCGGTCGAGGTCGTCGCCATCACCGACCTCGCCGCCGCGCACGACACCCCGGTGGTCGGTGTGGTCGACCCGGGGGCGCGGGCGGCCGTCCGGGCCACGCGGAACGGCCGCATCGGCGTGATCGGGACCGTGGCGACCGTCGCCAGCCGCGCCTACGACCGCGCGGTGCTCCGCATGGCGGCGCTCGCGGAGGACCTCAGTCACCCGCCGTTCGACACGCCCGGGTTCCGGGTGGAGTTCACCTCGCAGGCCTGCCCGGTGTTCGTGGAGCGGGTCGAGGCCGGCGACACCTCGAGCAAGGAGCTCCAGGAGGCGGCCGTCGAGTACATGACGCCGCTCGTGGAGGCCGGCGTCGACACGCTGATCCTCGGCTGCACGCACTACCCGCTGCTCTCCGGGCTGATCTCGGTCGTCATGGGGCCGGACGTGGTGCTCATCTCCTCCGCGGAGGAGACGGCGAAGGACGTCTACGCGGCGCTCCTGCGCGACGACCTGCTCCGGCCCGGCTCCGCCGGGCCGCCGCGGCACGAGTTCCTGACCACCGGCGACCCGGAGTCCTTCCGCGAGCTCGGGCGGCTGTTCCTGGGTCCGGAGATCGACGGCGTGGGGAGGGCGGAGGGATGAGGGTCACGGTCCTGGGCTCGTCGGGCGCGTACCCGGCGGCGGGCGGCGCGGCGAGCGGCTACCTGCTCGAGCACGACGGGTTCCGCGTGGCCCTCGACTTCGGGACGGGTGCGCTGTCGAACCTCCAGCGGCATGTCGCCGCCGCCGACCTCGACGCGATCGTCCTGTCGCACGAGCACATGGACCACTGCCTCGACCTCTATCCGATGTTCATCGCCCGGTTCTTCGTCGACGAACCGCTCCCGCCGCTGCCGCTCTGGGCGCCGCCGGGGGCATTCGACGGCGTCGCGGTGCTGGAGGACGACGGGGGCCGCGAGCAGATGCGCGGGGTGTACGACCTGCACGAGGTCGAGGCCGGGAGCGAGTTCGAGGTGGGGCCGTTCCGGATCTCGACGAAGCTGCTGCCGCACTGGGTGCCCGACTCCGGCATGCGCATCGCCGCCGACGGCGCCGTCCTGACGTACACCGGCGACACCGGGCCGAGCGAGGAGATCGAGGCGATCGCCCGTGACGCGGACCTGCTGATCGTGGAGGCCAGCTGGCAGGACGCCGACCTCGAGAGCGGCAAGCAGCCGTTCCACCTCACGGCGCGGCAGGCCGCGGAGCACGCGAAGCGTGCCGAGGCCCGCCGCACGATGCTGTCGCACTTCTGGCCGGGGTCCGACCGGGATCGCTCCCGCGAGCAAGCCGCCGAGGCCTACGACGGCGAGCTCCTCCTGGCACAGGAGGGCATGACGGTCGAGGTCCGCGGATGACCGAACGCGTCGACGGGCGGGGCCCCGAGGACCTCCGGCCGATCCGGCACCAGCTCGGGTACCTGCAGTGGGCCGAGGGCTCGGTGCTGTTCGAGATGGGGAGCACGCGCGTCCTGGCGGCCGCCTCGTACGAGAACCGCGTCCCCAAGTTCAAGATGGGCACGGGGTCCGGCTGGGTGTCGGC
>DATLUW010000340.1:0-5153 GCA_035577825.1 Actinomycetota bacterium
CCCCGAGCACAACTCCATCAGCCGCTGCTCCAACCGGAGCAGGATGAGCGACGCGAGCTCTTGGCCCTGGTTCCCCAGGCGCAGCCAGTCGTGGTTGTAGTCGACCGCCCGGGAGGCCGCCATGAACAGCAGCGTCGCCCAGTGGCCGGTCTGGGCCAGCGCGTCGACGTTCTTGACGAGCGTCTGCCCGGTTCGCGTCAGCGACTCGATGTCCGAGTGCAGCGGCTTGCGGTGGGCGAGCAGCAGCGCCGCGAGCTGGGTGGCCGCGTCGTTCAGGCCGGTGACCGTCCCCTCGAGTGCCGTGCGGTTCTCGTCGAGGGTTCCCGACACGGCGTCGTAGTTCCGGATGAGCTGGCCGATCGCCTGCTGGCGCGTCGAGAGCGTGGTCGTCACCTTGTCGAGCTCGACGATCAGCTGCGCCAGGTCGTCGCGCTTGGCGTTCAACGTGGACAGGAGGTCGGTGCCGTTGTGGATGAACCGGTTGACCGACGTGCCGTTCCCCTGCAGCAGGGCGGCGCCGTTCTCGACGAACTTCGACACGGTGTTCGGGTCGAGCCCGCCGAGGTAGTCCTGCAGCGAACGCAGCAGCTCGTCCGGCTCGGCCGGGACCGCGGTCCTGGTGAGCGGGATCGTCGTCCCGGGGTCGAGCACCGGCCCGCCGTTGTACGCGGGGAACAGCTGGATGTAGCGCTCGCCGAGCAGCGAGACCGGCACGACCGCGGCCTCGACGTTCGCCGGGAGGCGCGTGTCCGTGTCGATCTGGAACGAGACCTTCACGCCGTCGGGGGTGTTGACGACGTCGGTCACGTGGCCCACGTCCACGCCGAGCACACGGACCTTGATGCCGGGGAACACCTGGACGGCCCGGCGGAACTCGGCCGCGTAGCCGTGGGGCCGGCCGCCGCCGCACGCGGTCATCCCGACCACGAGCAGCGCGGCCGCGAGGAGACCGCAGGCGAACCGCCGCACGCGCATCACGATCCCCACCCCTTCGTGTTCGAGCCGCCGATGAGGTTCGCCATGAACGCGCCGTAGCTCACGCCGAAGGGCGCCGCCTTCCGGTTCCCCGCCTGATCGCCCTCGTCCCGGCCGGCCGCCGCGTTCGAGCCGGAGCCCGGAAGGCCCACGCTCGGGACCGGGACCGGGGGCAGGCTCGCGGTCCCGCCGTTGCCGCCGCCGACGGGGAGCGACGGGGTGGGCAGCGAGGGCGGACTCGGCAGCCCGCTGCTCGGCACCGGGACCGGCAGCGACGGCGTCGGCACGGGGAGCGGCGGGAGCGACGGCGTCGGCAGCCCGGGCAGCGTCGGGATCGGGATCGGCGACCCGGTGCCGCCGCCGCCCGTCCCGGCGTCCTGGCAGTTCGAACCGAGGATCTGGTCGATCAGCTGGTCGACCGCGCCGCACTGGCCGAGGATCGCGTCCACGCCGGCAGGCCCGAGCGACTGCACGAAGATGTTCGCCCAGTGGTTCGGGAACCCGTTCGAGTACCCGACGCTCGAGTAGCCCTGGACGGCCTGGTTCAGGTACTGGATCGACGCGGCGAGGTCCAGCTGGTGCTGGTCGAGCACCTCCAGGTCGCCGTGCAGCGCGTTCAGGGTGGCGTCGAGGGTGCCGCGGTTCCGCTTCACGAGGTCGGCCGTCTCGTGGGCGGCCGAGTCGGTGGACTGGAGCAGCGTCGCGATGGCGCCCTGGCGCTGGGCCAGGTTCTGGAGCACCGGTGTCAGGTTGTCGATGAGGCTCACGATCGTCGTGTCCTTGCTGGCAAGCGTGCCCGACAGGTGCTTCAGGGCGTCGATCAGGCTGCCGAGCTCCTTGCGCTTGGAATCCACCGCCGAGGCCAGGTCGGCGAGCCCGGTCACCAGGCGGTGCACGTCCGGGCCCTTGCCGGCCGCGACCTGTGACACCTCGGACATCAGGTCGTTCAGCGCGCTCGCGTCCGAGCGGTTCAGCAGGCGGACCGAGATGTCGTTCAGCTGCGTGATGTCGACCGGGGTGGTGGTCCGCGACGTCGGGATCGTGTCGCCGTCGGCGAGCATGCGGTCCGACCGGCCGGAGACGAGGTTCACGGCCTCCTTGCCGAGCAGCGTCTGCACGACGATGTCGGCGCCCGAGTCGGCCGGCATCTTGACGCTCGAGTCGATGCCCAGGTCCATCGCGACCCGGCCGCCGTCGATGCGGAGGCCCTTGACGATCCCCGCCGGGAGGCCGGCCACGGTGACCGCATCGCCGGGCTGGATCCCCGCGGCGTCGGTGAAGTAGGCCGTGACCGTGTAGCGGTTCGCGAACACGCCGCCGGTCAGCAGCAGCGCCGACGCCGTGCCGGCCAGCAGCAGCGCGAGGGCGACCAGGCCGATCACGCGCTGGTTCCGTTCGAGGAACGACTTCCGCAGGGCGCCGCGCAGCCTAGGCATGCTTGACCCCCTGCAGGACGCTCTGGAGGAACCCGCCGAGGCCGGTGAAGCCCGCCGAGTCGGTCCCCGGGAGCCCCGGCGCCCCGGGAACGCCCGGCGTGCCCGGGAGGCCGGGGACGCCCGGCAGGCCGGGACCGTTCTGGCCCTCGTCCGGATTCACACCGGTGCCGGGCACCGTGGTGCCGCACGTGTACGGCTTCCCCGCGCTCGTGTCGCCGCGCTCCTGCGGCGTCTCGCCTTGGCTGACCAGCGTGTTGTCCTGGTTGTCCTTCAGCGTGATCCGGATGACCCGGACGTTGAACCACTCGCCCCACGACGTGGTCTGGAAGTACGGCGCCACGCCGGCCGGGAGGCTGCACAGCGTCTGCGCCAGCTCGGCCCGCTTCGAGTGCAGCAGCTGGACCAGCCACTGGAGCTGCCCGAGCGAGGAGTCGATGTTCCCGCGGTTCTCCTTCAGGAACCGGTCGAGCTCCTGCTGGACCTTCGCGAAGTTCACGATCAGCGAGTCGATGTTCCCGGTCATGCCGTTCAGGCTGCCGCCGACCGAGTTCAGGTCGTCGAGGATGCCCTTGATCGCCTGGTCCTGCCGGGCGTAGGTCGAGATGACGGTGTTCGACGAGGTGACCAGCGTCTGGATCTGCGAGTCCATGCCGGCCAGGCGCTGGGCGAGGCCGCCGCCCTCGGTGAGCAGGTCGCGGACGGTGCCCTCGTTGTTCGCGAGCGCCTCGTTCATCGCGTCGAGGAACGCGTTCGCCTTGTTGGGGTCGATGGCCTTGAGGATCGGGCCGAGCTCGTTCAGCAGCTGCCCGAGGTCGCCGGCGTCCTCGGTGTTCGACAGGCCGATCGTGTCGCCGTCCTTCAGCGCCGGGCCGCGGCCCGAGCCCGGATACAGGTACAGGAAGCGCTGTCCGAGGACGTTCCGCCACCGGATGGCGACCGTGGCGTCGCGCGTCAGCTTCACCGAGTCGTCCAGCGTGAAGTCGACGACGCCGTGTCCGTCCTGGATGTGCGCGTCGCTGACGCGGCCGACGTCGACGCCGGCGAGCTTCACCGCGTCGCCCTTGAACACGCCGGTCGCGTCCGAGAACACGGCCGACAGCTGGTAGCGGTGCGTGAAGAACTGGAGGTTGCCGATCTTCATCGCGAGCACCGCGGTGAACACCGCCGACACCGCGACGAACGCCAGCACCTTCACCAGCGTGACCTTCGAGAAGCGCGCCGACCGGGCCATCAGGGGTTCCCTCCCGGCACTCCCGGCAGGCTCGGCGTCGGGATCGGGAGCGGCGGCGTGCCGGGCGGCGGCGCCGGGACGGGCGGGAGGCCGGTCCCCCCGTTGCACAGCGGCACCTGGTGGCGCACGTCGGCGGGGAGCGCCCAGCAGATCTGTTGCATGTTCTGCTTGTCGGAGTCGCCCCCGATGAAGTTCGTGAACGCGGCCGCGCCGCTGCCGTCGTGCAGGATGAACGGGTTCCCGGAGAGCTTGTACACGTAGCGGTACAGCCCCTGGACCAGGTCGTGCAGCCCGCCCGGCCGGTCGGCGACCGCCTGCAGCACCGTGTCCCCGTCGTCCATCAGCCGGTCGAGCTGCTTGCGGTTGAGGATCAGGAGGTCGCCGAGGTTCTTGGCGAACGGCGTGATCGCGACGAGCGCGCGGTGCAGCTCGTTCGAGGCCTTCGTCGACGCGTAGACCGGGACGCCCTGGTTGATCGCGTCGGCCAGGTTGTTGAGGTCGACGCCCGAGTTCCGCAGCGCCCCGAAGATCGTCCGGAAGTCGTGGAGCGCCTGGAGCTGCGGCGTGAGCGTCCGCTGGAACTCGGTCGACAGGTCGGCGTTCTTCTGGAGGGAGTAGCGGACGTCGTCGCCGTGCCCTCGCGCGCCGGCGGCCAGCTCGTTGATCACCGTCGCGAGGTCGTTCGGCCGGATGGCGTCGAGGACGTTCACCCCGTCGGCCAGGGCGTCCTCGAGCTCGGGGCCGATGTGGGTGTTCGTGATGCGGGAGTTCGCGGCGAGGAACGGCGGCCCGAAGGTGCCCGGGACGCGGAGGTCGACGTACTTCGCGCCGAGCAGCGTCTTCAGCGTGATGTAGGCCTGCGCGTCCTGCGGGATCCGGTACTGGTCGAGGATCTTCAGCGTGAGCTTGACGTCGCGGTCCTCGAGCCGGATTGCGTCGACCTTGCCGATGACGACGCCGCGGAGCCGAACGTCCGAGCCCACCTCGAGCTGCTGCCCGGCGCGCGGCAGCGACATCGTGACGTCGTAGGTCTTGTCGAACCCGCCGTAGGAGTTCTTCACGCCGAGGAACACCAGCGTGCCGATGACGGCGAGGATGATCGGGCCCTTGATCCAGACGGGGAGCTTGAGCCACTTCGCGTGGATGGTCCGCAGGGACCCACCCTTCGCGCCGGGGTGGAAGCCGCGCCTCATCCGGCGATGCTCACGGTGTCGGAGCCGCCCCAGAAGATCAGGGACAACACGAGGTTCACGATCACGACCACGACGATCGAGGTGCGGATCGCGCGGCCGCTCGCGACGCCCACGCCCGCCGGCCCGCCGCTCGCGTTGTAGCCGTAGTAGCAGTGGATCAACGCCACGACGATGGCGAAGCACATCGCCTTGATCACGCTGTACACCACGTCCTGGAAGGGCAGGTACAACCGGAAGTAGTAGTCGTAGACCCCCGGTGACAGCCCGAAGAACTTCGTGCTCACGAGCTTCGTGGCGAAGAAGCTGGCGAACAGCGAG
>DATLUW010000341.1:0-4134 GCA_035577825.1 Actinomycetota bacterium
AGTGATGCACGGCTCATCCTTCCGTGAACTACAGACATGTAATTCTGACGGAAGGGGCCGTCCGAGTGCAAGTGGAAACTTCCGCCTGCATCCGCCGTCATGTCCACCCCCATCTTTTCCCCGGAAGCACGCCGGTGACAAGTGATTCGCGATCTTTTTCGATGGTCAATCGGATTGACGTGATTGGTCAATCGGCTTGACGACTCTTGGACTTCTCGACTCGCGGAGGGTCGGTCGGGCGTCGGCCGTCGGTGCGACGGTCAGCGGGTCGGAACGAGCGGCACGTCGCGGTGGACGCGTCCGTAGGTGGTCGTCCGTTCGGCGGGAACGCGGCCGATGGCGCGGATCGCGTTCTCGAGCTCGGCGGGCTCCTTGCGGATGCCCCACTCCGCGCCGGCCATGCGGCTGATCGTCTCCTCCATCAGCGTGCCGCCGAAATCGTTCGCGCCTCCCTGCAGCAGGAGCTGGCACGCCTCGATGCCCATCTTCACCCACGACACCTGGACGTTCGGGATGCGGCCGTGCAGCAGGATGCGCGCGACGGCGTGGACGCGGCGGTTGTCGTCGTGGGTCGGGCCGGGGCGCGCCTTGCCGGCGAGGTAGATCGGCGAGTTCTGGTGGACGAACGCGAGTGGCACGAACTCCGTGAAGCCCCCGGTTCGGTCCTGGATCGACGCCAGGCGGCGGATGTGGCCGACCCAGTGCGGGGGCGCGTCGACGTGGCCGTACATCATCGTGCTGGACGACCGCAGCCCGACCTCGTGCGCCGTGGCGACGATCTCCTCCCACGTGTCGGCGGGGAGCTTGCCCTTGGTGAGGATCCACCGGACGTCGTCGTCGAGGATCTCCGCAGCCGTGCCGGGGATGGAGCCGAGTCCGCGGTTCCGGCATTCGGTGAGGAACTCCCGGAACGAGATCCCGAGCCGCGTCGAGCCGTTCAGCACCTCCATCGGGCTGAACGCGTGGACGTGCATGTCGGGGACGCGCCGCTTCACCGCGTCGAGGAGCCCGAAGTAGAACTCGCCGGGGAGCGACGGGTGCAGGCCGCCCTGCATGCAGACCTCGGTGGCGCCGGCGGCCGCGGCCTCCTCGGCGCGGTCGGCGACCTCCTCGAGCCGGAGCGTGTACGACTCGTGGTCGACCTCGCGCTGGGCGAACGCGCAGAACCGGCAGCCCGTGTAGCAGACGTTCGTGAAGTTGATGTTCCGGTTGACGACGTAGGTGACCTCGTCGCCGACCGCGTCGCGCCGGAGGTCGTCGGCCATCGCGCAGAGCGCCTCGAGGGCCTCCCCCTCCGCCTGGAACATCGCCACCGCCTCATCGTCGGTGATGTCGTCCGGGCGGCCGGCCGTGGCCTTCTTCAGCGCCCGGCGGATGTCGCCGGCGAGGCGCTTGGGGTCGACGGTGCGTCGGTGTTCGGCCCATCGCTTCGTGGCCTCGACCTCGAACGCGTCGAAGTCGCCGTACACCGCGAGCGCGTCGTCGCGGAGGCCTTGATCGCTCGCCTTGGCGTAGGTGAGGGCGATCTCTCGGGGCTTCCACTGGACGTCGGGGTCCTGCCACGGCACCGGCTGGGGCGACTCCCCGTCGCGCGGGGACCCGTCGGCGTTCGCCAGGGCGGCGACCGGGCGCTGCATCTTGCCGGCGATCCAGGGGTCGGGCTTGACGGCGAACTCGGGGTAGATCGTGAGCCGCTCGCGGAGCGCGAGGCCGCGCGCGGCCGTCTCGCTCGTTAGGCCTTCGATCTGGGGCCAGGGCTTCTCGGGGTTCACGTGGTCGGGCGTCAGCGGCGAGACGCCGCCCCAGTCGTCGATGCCGGCGTCGAGCAGGCGGGGGAACGCGTCGTCGGACAGGTTCGGCGGGGCCTGGACGTGCATGCGCGGACCGAGCACCACGCGGGCCGTCGCGATGGCGGCGAGGTACTCGTCCGTCTCCGGCGGCGGCGCGGCACGCATGGCCGTCCGCGGCTTCGGGACGAAGTTCTGGACGATGACCTCCTGCACGTGGCGGTACTTGCGGTGGAGGTCGCGGATGGCGATGAGCGACTCGGCCCGGTCGCGGAGGGTCTCGCCGATCCCGACCAGGATGCCCGTCGTGAACGGGATCGACAGGCGGCCGGCGTCCTCGATGGTGCGAAGGCGGACCGCGGGATCCTTGTCGGGCGACCCGTAGTGCGCGCCGCCCTTCTCGGTGAGCCTCGTAGAGGTCGACTCGAGCATCAGGCCCATCGACGCGCTGACGTGCTTGAGGCGCGCCATGTTCTCCCACGACATGACGCCGGGGTTCAGGTGCGGGAGGAGGCCGGTCTCCTCGATCACGCGGATGGCGACCGAGCGCACGTAGTCGAGCGTCGAGGTGTAGCCGCGCGACTCCAGCCACTCGCGGGCGACCGGGTAGCGGTCCTCGGGCTTGTCCCCCAGCGTGAACAGCGCCTCCTTGCACCCCGCCTTCCGGCCCGCCTCCGCGATCGCCACGACCTCCTCCGGCGTGAGGAACGCGTGGTCGAGCCGAGCCGGCGGCTTCGCGAACGTGCAGTAGTGGCAGTGGTCGCGGCACAGCATCGTCAGCGGGACGAAGACCTTGCGGGAGTAGGTGACCGTCGTCCCGTGCCCCAGGTCGCGGAGGTGCCGGGCGTGGGCGAGAAGCCGTTCGAGGTCGTCGCCCCTCGCCCCCAAGAGCGCTGTGACCTCGTCCGCGCTGAGCGCCTTGCCTCCCTCGGCACGGGCGAGCGCGCGACGAAGGGCGTGGGCGGTCGGGTCCGGCATCTCGACGGCGAGCGTACTACGGGTCCGAATGCGGGCCTCGCCACACGGCCGAGGTCGACGTCCGCCACGTCCTTCCGGCCGTCCAGGCGCCCGTCCTCATCGTGCACGGGACCGAAGTCCTCCTCGTTCCGATCGAGCTGGGGCGCGACCTTGCCCGGCGGCTGCCCCAGGCGCGATTCGTCGAACTGCCGGGCCTCGAGCATGCGCCCTTCGCAGGACCCCATGGATACCTTGAGGACGTCCGGTGCACGGTGAAGGACCTCGTGGTGGGGTCGGGCCTCCGGTTCGAGGACCGCGGGATGCACACGCTCAAGGGCCTCCCGGACGAATGGCGATTGTTCGCGGCATCGAACGGGGCCTGAGGCCGCGCCGGTACGCTGTCGCCCGTCATGAGGGTCGTGGCGCTGGCCGGTGGGATCGGGGCGGGGAAGTTCCTGCGGGGGCTCGTCCGCGCCGTGCCGCCCACGGACGTCACGGTCGTGGTGAACACCGCCGACGACATCGTGCTCCACGGGCTGCACGTCTCGCCGGACCTCGACTCGGTCGTGTACTGGCTGGGCGGGGGGATGGATCGGGAACGCGGCTGGGGGCGGCTGGACGAGTCGTTCCGTGCCGTCGAGGAGCTGCGCCGGTTCGGCGCCTCCGGGGACTGGTTCTCGCTGGGCGACCTCGACCTCGCGACGCACCTGTTCCGGACGGGGCTGCTGTCGAACGGGGCGACGCTGTCCGAGGCGACGGCGCGGGTGGCGGCGCGGTTCGGGCTCGCCTGCCGGGTGCTGCCGATGTCCGACGAGCCCGTGACCACGCGCGTGGAGGCGGTGAGCATGGGCCGGGTGCGCGACCTGCACTTCCAGGAGTACTGGGTCGAACGCCACGCCTCGGACGAGGTCAAGGCGATCCGCTACGAGGGCGCCGCCTCGTCACGCCCTGCGCCCGGCGTGCTGGCGGCGATCGCCGCCGCCGACGTCGTGGTGTTCCCGCCGTCGAACCCCGTCGCCTCGATCGGGCCGATCCTCGCCGTGCCGGGGCTCCACCAGGTCGTGGCCGCGCGCCGCCAGGTCGCCGTGGGGGTCTCGGGCATCGTCGGCGGCGCCCCCCTCGCCGGGATGGCCGACAAGTTGCTGCCGGTGGTCGGCGTCGAGGTCTCGGCGGCCGGCGTGGCGACCATGTACCGCGACCTGCTGAGCGGCTGGGTGATCGACGACGCGGACGCCGACGCCCGGGAGCGTATTGAGGGGATGGGCTACCGGGTCGCCGTGACCGACACGCTGATGACGGACGACGCCGCGGCCGAGCGCGTCGCCCGCACGGCGCTCTCGCTCGTTCCCTAGATGGTCACCGTCGAACCTGTCTCCGGGCTCCCCGAGTT
>DATLUW010000342.1:0-2018 GCA_035577825.1 Actinomycetota bacterium
CAAGGGCAGGGCGAACGCCCACGAGATCCACGGGCCGGTGCTGTCCTACTACCTGAAGACCGGCGGCGCGACCGGGGTGCTGGGGTTCCCGACCTCGGACGTCGCGAAGCTGGCGCACCCCGCGGGTTCGGTGCGCTCCACCTTCGAGCACGGGACGGTGACCTGCCCGGCCTCCGGGAAGTGCACCCGGGTGATGTCCTAGCGGCCCGCGACCGGCCGGGGGGTCACTCCTTCTTCCCCTCGATCTTGAACTCGAGCGGCGTCGCGTCGATCCGCCTCGCGACCCGCGACATGATCACGATGAACACCACCGCGAGGAACGTGATCAGGAACGCGTAGACGAACAGCGCCGCCACGCGCCCGTCGACGCCGAACCACTCCGTGAGCCCGGCGGACAGCGCCGAGTTCCACGCGAGGGCGACCACCACGCCGAGGGCGGTCGACACGACCGAGATCACGGTGATGACGAACTCCCGCGAGAACCGCCCGGCCTTCTTCGCGGCCTCCACGGCCGTCTCCCGCGCCGCGGTCGCGAGCGCGAACGACTCCGCGCGGCTCCGGAGGGCATCGGCCATCTCCCGGTGCCGGGCGTCGGCGTCGTCCGGCGGGGGTGCGGAGCCGGGCTCGCCGGGGACGCCCGGGTCCTGGGGAGTGCGATCGCTCATGTTCGATTCCTCCTCGGGCGCTCCATGTTCCTGCTGACACTAGCCGCGGCCGGCGCCGGGCCGACTCGCGAGCCCGGCCGGGCGTCCGGGCCGCGGCTACTCGACCCGGAGGTGGTCGTCGACCGGGAGCGGCGGGCGATCCGGGGGCGTCGCGGCCGGCATCGGTCCGACCGCCACCGACCCGAGCGGGATCCACTCGTGGGGCAGGCCGAGCGCATCGCGCGTCTCCTCCTTGCAGAACAGGGTCGAGGACACCCAGCACGAGCCCAGCCGCTGCGCGTGGAGCGCGAGCAGCAGGTTCTGGATGCCAGCGCCGCCGGCCAGCAGGAACATCTCCCGCTCCGCCGAGGCGCGTTCGTCGTCCGGGTAGGTATGCGAACCCCGAAGCCGGACGAACGGCACCACGATCGCCGGCGCCGCCCCCAGCAGCGCGTCCGATTTCGCGAGGCGGCGTTCGATCACGTGCCCGGGCGTGCCGTCGCTCGCCAGGTCGTCGCGCCAGGCCGCGGCCATGGCGGCCAGCAGCCGGCGCTTCGCGGCGTCCGACGTGAGCGCCACGAACAGCCAGGGCCGCGTGTGGTGCGGGGCCGGCGCGGTGCACGCCGCGCGCACGGCCTCCTCCAGCGCCGCCACCGGCACCTCCCCCCCGCCGAACGACCGCAGCGAACGCCGCGCGTGGAGCGACTGCAGGGGCGACTCCCGGAACAGGTCCTCCTCGGGCGGTCGCACCAGGTCGGCGGCCGCGGTGGCGCCGTCCGGCGCTTGGGCGACCCACGCCCGCCCCTCGCCGGGCCGCAGGATCGCCACGGGAACGCGCGAGCCCTTGTCCATCACGAGGCCGCTCGCGGCGGCGAGCTCGTCGGCCAGCGCGACCACGGTCGCCTCGAGCACCCGGCCGGTGTGGTCGGTCCCGCCGCGGAGGTCGAGGAGCGACGGCAGCCCCGAGGAGCCGATCGCGACGTTGACGAGGCCGCGCCGCCAGGCGCGGCCGAACGTGTCGGTCACGACGACGCCGACCTCGCCTCCGGCGACGTCGGCGAGCGCCCCCCGGATGCGAGCTGCGCTCGCATCCGGGTCCTCCGGCAGCAGCGTGAGGAACCCCTCGCCGACGTTCGACGCGTCCACGCCGGCGTTCGCGCACACGAACCCGTGCCGCGTCTGCGCGATCACGAGCTCATCGCGCCGGGCCACCACCCGCGCGGTCTCCGACGCCACCCAGCCCCGGTGGCCGCGTTCGGCCTCGGGGACCACCCGGCCCTCGGCCTTCGACACGATCTTCTGCGTGACGGCGACGACGTCGCCCGGCCGGACCCGCCCGGCCAGTGCCGCGGCGAGCATCGCCGGCAGGTCGTC
>DATLUW010000343.1:0-2537 GCA_035577825.1 Actinomycetota bacterium
CCCGCCTTCGACGGCCTGGACCTGGATGCCGCTGAGCGTCAGGTTGTCGAGCCTCGCCGTGGCATTCACGGTGATGTTGATGGTGATCGTCGAGGCGGTGATGGCGCCGACCGAGGCCGAGATATCGACCTGGGTCGTACCCCCTCCCACCTTGCCCGGGGTCGCGGAGACCGCCGCCGCGGGGTTGAACTGCCAGCCGCTCGGCGCGGTCAGGACGAGCGTGCCGCTGGTCTTGAAGTCGGCGTTGCTGGCTTCGCTGATGACGACGCTGCCCAGCGTGGTGAACGCGGGCGCGACGCCGTTCTGCGCCCGGTCGGCGGCGACGTTGCTGCCGCCCGAGGCCGGGGTGGTCGTGGTGGCTGCGGTGGCCGTCATCGCCCCTATGGTGATGAGCACCGCAGTCTGGATCGCTATGAGGGCTCTCATCGGTGTATGCCTCCGTCGAACGTGGTCACGGTGTGTCGAACAACTGGAGCGCACCGTTCGTGCCACGATCCCCGGTCCGGAGGTTTGGTAGGACTAAACAGATTTGGCCGGAATCCGGCTGGGAGGGCCGCGAGCGGTCGGGGAGCCCCGGTCGCCGGCCGGGTGGGACGACCCAAGCGTTAGAGGTATCCCCCAGCCCGAAGAGCTCGGCCAGGTCCTCGTGCTTGAACCCATAGGTGTCGGGAAGCCCGCCTCGTACGCAGCAAGCCCGCGTGAACGACCGAACGCCCGCCGTGCGGGTGCAGGTGGGCTCGAAGCTGAACATGACCCTCCTGTCCCGCGGACGTAAGCTCTGGATCATGCTTCGCGCGTTGCCCCCTGCGCTCCTCCTCGCCACCTGCCTCGCGTGCCTGCCCTCGGGCCCGGCGACCGCCGACCCGGACCCGCTCGCGCCGATGCTGCGCCGGATCGACGATTACCTGCAGGTGTTCGAGGTGGACGGGGTGACGATGGACTGGCGCTACTCGGTGATCCCGTCCGAGGAGATCCGGCAATCGGTCGTCTGCCAGCTGCTCGCCTACGTCGAGTTGTCGCGTCTCGACCCGCGCTCGCGGCTCAGGATCGAGGTCACCCGGCACGCGGACTTCCTCATCGGGCGCCTGGATTCCGTGCGCTCGTACACGCCGTTCGATGGCATGCTCGCCCACAGCCTGCTGGGCGCCTACGAGATCACACGGCAACAGCGATTCCTCGACGCGGGGTCGGCGGTCATGAGGGACCTGCTCGCGATCCCGACCTCGGAATGCATCCTGAACGGCGGGCTCATGGTGGCGATGGCGACCGCCGAGTTCACGAGGCTCACGGGCGACGCGCAAGCCGAGCAGAAGACGCGCGACATCCTCGCTCAGCTCCTGCCCTACCAGAACGCGGACGGCAGCTTTCCGCACTGGTGCGTGGGCTCGCGTGACATCCACTACACGGGGTGGATGTCGATGGAGCTGATCCAGATCGAGCGCATGCTGCACGACGAGCACATCGCCCCCTTGCTGTCCTCGATGTCCGCGTTCCTCGAGGGCCGGATCGCTCCCGACGGGCGCGCGATCTACGAGCAGTCGTGCCCGGACTACCCCGGATGCATGGAGTACTTCTACAGCAGGGCGACCGGATGCGGCTTCGACCTGGACAGCCGCGGCTGGACGGTCGAGCCCGCGTACTGTTCGCTCCTGTTCGACCATCAGGGCTCGGCGAAGTATCCGCTGGTGATGGGTTTCCTCGACTCGCTCGAAACCGGAGGCACGCTGCCGGATCTCTACGGCTACTGGCCGCCGCCGAGCGACCCGGAGTATCCGTGGACCGTGGCGGATACGTCCGTCGTGAACATGAGCATCATCCTCTGGGCGCTCAGTACCGCGGTCGCCGATCGTGTCGACCGCGGCGTCGCGGTGAACCTCGTCCTGGATGACCTCATCGACACCACCACGGTGGGCCCACCGCCGCCGCCGCCGCCTCCGACATACGTGAAGCGCGCGCTCGCGGTGCTTCCCGATCCTGCGCCTGGCTCATGCGTCTTGAGCTTCTCGCTCGCAACACCGCGATCCGGCTCTCTCGCCGTGTTCGACGCGAGCGGACGCCTCGTGCGGAGGTTGGACGCCGGAAGTTTCGCTGCCGGCGATCACGCGTCGCCATGGGACGGCCGCGATGGCGAGGGCCGAACGCTTCCGAATGGCGTCTACTTCGCCCGACTGCGCCTGGACGATGGCACGCAGACGCGTCTGATCGTTCTTCGCCGGTGACAATGAGTTACATCGGTGCCTTCATCGGCCTCTCGAACTCATTCTACCACCGCGACCCGTGCGCGCACTTCGCGGCCACCCTGCTCGAGCCGCAGCCAGTAGAGCCCGGGCTCGAGGCGCCTTCCCGGCGCGAGATCGAGGCTGTGCCGTCCGACGCCCACTTCACCCACATCGCGTGCCAGGAGCCGCCGGCCGGTGACATCGATCAGCTGAAGGCGCGCCGGAGCGGGGGACGGCAGTGTGAACGTCACGCGCAGGCCGGGTCCACGCGCGGGGTTCGGCTGAGCGCCGGCGAGTGACAGCACGGCGGGAACGGGG
>DATLUW010000344.1:0-2103 GCA_035577825.1 Actinomycetota bacterium
TACGCCATGCCGATGGTGGCGGTCTGCCAGGGTTCGATTCGGGCACCAGCCAGATGCGACTTCACCACGCCGTTGACCGACCGCGCCGAAGCGGTGAACGTCTGCGGCGACGAGGATCCGGCTATCCGCGATCTCCGGATCCTCGATGTTGATGTCCAGGGAGAAGTCGGCGCCGGCCGTGGTCCACAACCCGCCCGTGCCCGTGGTCACGGACAGGGACGTGTCGGTGGTGCTGATGTTCGAGGCGAGCACGGCCGTGCCGGATCCGATCCGGGGTGTGTCCGTGGCGGCGGCCGGGTCCTCGACGATGGCAACCAGGTACGGGGCGTAGGGAGCGCAGTTGAACGTGATGATCCAGTTCTTCTGGCTGATCTGCTCCGTGTACCCCTCGATGATGAGGTCGACGTCATCGAAGCTGACGACGTCGGGGAGGTTGGTTATCTTGATCCGCGACCCGATGATGTCCGTGATGGCCACGATCGAGGCGGTCAGTGAGTTGTTTCGGCGAAGGTTGACCGTGACCGTGGGGAAGCGCAACCCGTCGACGGTGCCGAGGTTGAGCCGCCAGCCGGCGTGCCGTTCGGCCTGATCGTCGGTGAACAGGTTGAGTTCGACCGCCTCCTCGTAGCGGCCGACAGCGGTCACGCCAACCGGCCCGGTGGTGTCGACCGCGTTCGCCTTCGCCCCGCCGGTGCGGGTCACGGTGATGTCGTTGCGGATGCGCTGGTCATCGTCGGTAGGTTCCAGCGGTGGTGAGACCTGCCGGGAGGCGTAGTCCAGCGTGAGGGCTACGGTTCGGTTCTCGCGCACCACCCGGGGAGTGAAGGCGAGCCTGCCGTCGACCTGATCGTGCATCAGCCCTTCGTCAGCGGCTTCGCATTCGCGCAGTAGCTCGAGCAGAGTTTCAGTGCCCTGAGGCCCCATCAGCTCCGTCGACTGCGGGTCGACATCGGCCGGGATCGACCCCTCAGTGCATAGCCGAGAGAACCGGGTGTGAGCCAACTCGCCGGCGTAGCCGGTGGCTGCGGGTGCCCTGGTCGTCGGCAGGTCGATGCTTGCGAAGTCATAGATAGCCAGATGGGAGAGGACGGTTTCCGAGCCCGCACTCCCGCGAACGAGTATCTGTACGGAATTCGACAGAGTGCCCGCAAAGGATGTCGTCGAACCTAAAACGCCGTCCTTGTATGTGGTGAAGTCGGCGTTCCCACCGTTCTGGACAACCTTTACGGCGAGGTGATGCGGCTGGCCATCTGTGGCCGCGGTCGCAATAATCAGGCCGGTAGTTGGTCCGAATGTCCCAGACGAGATGTTGTACAGGAACTCGGTCGCCCCGGACGTCCCCTGGAACATGCATTCAATCTGGAACCCGCTCGCCGAAGCCAGGGGAACGATCGGGCTGACCGGGGCGGTCACGTCGGTCATAGCGGTCAGGTCGAGCGAACCGGCGGACCCGCCGAAAGCCGCGCCGAATATCGGGGTACCCAGCGTCATTGGAGTTCCGCCCGGGAGGCCCGAAGCTACGACGGTGGCGTCGCTACCGTCCTCACATGGCCAGTACGCGACCGGGGTGGGCTCGTCCGGGCTCAGCACCCGTCGGAACATCGCCGACTTCAGTGGGCTGGCGCCCTGGGCCAAGCGGCGCAGGATTCCGTCCGCGCGCACCGGAACGTGGTGATCCTTCTCCGCCACGTCCCAGCGCGGCGGCCACTCCGACACGAAGCCCACGAAGCGGGTCGACAACCCGGTGCCCGGGTTCACCCGCACCCGCAGCGGAGTGTTACGCCGAAGGCCGCCGTAGTAGGCGCCGATCGGGTTACGCGGAGAGAACCGGCCGTCGGTGTTGTCTTCGGTCAGTTCGCACGTTGACGGCGGTGTCAGGCTCTGCTCGTCCTGGCGACCACGACGGATCACGATGGACGAGTTGCCGTCGCGGTCGAACGTGTACGACGTGATGTCGGTGGCGAAGCTGTAACCGGCAGGGCTGGCGGTCAGGTCGGCGTTCAGTTCGAGGCAGACCTCGGCGACCAGGGAGGTGTCCGGCCAGGCCACGGGTCACGCCCCTAGCACGGTCTGGACGTAGCCGCCGCTGACGCGGATGTACGT
>DATLUW010000345.1:0-4781 GCA_035577825.1 Actinomycetota bacterium
CCGCCTCGTTGCGAACCCACACCACACGGCCGTCTCCTGCGACGACCCGGTACTCCGAGCTGAACGGCCGCTCGGCCCGATCGGCCTCCCCATCCTCGGCGAGGACCCGTTCGCGATCCTCCGGATGCAGCATCTCCCGCCACACGTTCCGGTTTCCCATGCACTCGTCGACGGTGGAGCCGACCAGGCCCTCGATCTGGGGGCTCACGTACCGCGTCCGCCCTCCCTCGCCACGCTCGACCACATAGGTGACCATCGGGAGGGTCTCGACGAGGGTCCGGTAGCGGCGCTCCGCCTCGCGGATCCGCCGGTCCGCGGCGGTTCGCTCGCTGACGTCGCGGACCACGATCTGCCCGGCCGGCCGCCCCTCGAACACGAACGGGATCCCCGCGACCTCCACGTCGATCGGCGTCCCGTCGGCCCGGACGAACACCTCCTCGAGCAGCGGCGCCGGACGGCCCTCGTGGGCTCCGCGGGCGCGGTCGGCGACCAGCTCGTGGAAGTCGGGATGGACGATCTCGAGGATGGGGAGCCCGACCAGGTCCTGGGGGTCCGCCGCCCCGAGCAGGCGCGCCGCCGCCGGGTTCGCGAAGACGAAGCGGCCGTCGCGGTGGACGAGGATCGCGTCCGGCGACATGTCGACCAGGCGGCGGTACCGGAGCTCGCTCTCCCGGAGGGCCTCCTCGGCCCGCACCTGGTCGGTCACGTCGATCATGACCCCCTGCAGGATGACCGGCCGGCCGGCCGTCTCGGGGACGACGACCGCCTCGTCGCGCATCCACACCACGTGGCCGTCGCGCGCCAGCAGCCGGTACTGGCAACGCAGCCGCCCGCGGGCGAGTGCCTGCTCCTCCGCCGCGAGGTACTCGTCCTGGTCGTCCGGGTGGACCCGGTGGTAGAAGAGCTCGGCGTCGGCCATCCACTCCTCGGCCGTGTAGCCGAGGATGGTCTCGACCTGCGGGCTCACGTAGCGCCACATGCCCGACGCGCCGAACTCGGCCGTATACGTGATCGCGGGGACCCGCTCGACGAGGTGGCGGAACCCGGCGTCGGCGTCGACCCGCTCGCCCTCCTCGCGTCGGCGGTCGGTGACGTCGACGGCGATCGCGACGGCCCCGCCGGGGTCCGGCTCGACCCGGGCCTCGTAGGTCCGTCCCGCGAGGCCGAACTCGAAGTTCGAGGCCTCGCCCTCGAACGCCCTGCGGTGCGCCGACGCCGCGATGCCCTCGGCGAGGCCCATCGGGACGACCTCGAACAGGCCGCGGCCCGCGGCGGCTGCCGGGGCCACGCGGAGCCGGTCCGCCGGCCCCGACAGCCAGTGCAGCCGGAGCGAGCGATCGGTGGCCCAGACGAACCCCGGCAGCCGCGAACGCGCGAACGGATCCGACCCGGTCGCTCCGGGCGGGCGTTCGTGCTCAGTTCGTGCCGGGCTCGTCAAACCGGTCCTTCCCTCGAAGGCACCACGAGCGGGGCGGCGTCGTGCCTCGGGACGCGCCCCGCGTTCCCGAAGACAAGCATCGGCGCATCTGCACTAGTTCTTTCGATCACGGAGGAAATCGCCCGGTGCGTCGCCGGGAAGCGGTCGGAAGACGGTTCACTGATTTCGGGTAGGTGCCGACACTTCGAATGCGGTGGGCAGGCCCGCATGGGCTCCCCGCGAAAGGGGACGAATCGTGGCACAAGGGGTCGCTTTCCGCCGGGGAGCGGGTGGACGGGGGACCAGCATGTGGGGGGGCGGACGGCACGCGCGTGGACGGCTGGGGGCCGACGCGTGGGGCTCGGTGATCCCGACCCCGTGCCGATGACGGGCTCCGGGGGTCCCGCCGGACCCCCGGACCCCCGCCGAACGAAGGGTGCGGCCGTGACGGTCGCGTCGCCGCCGCGCCGCGCCCGGACGGTGGTCGCCCTCGCGGCCGCGGCCGCGGTCGTGTGCCTCGCGGTCGTGATCCCCGCCGCCGCCGTCCCGCTCCTCGCGGTCTCGCTGGTGGTCTCCTTCGCGGCCTCGGGACGGTGGCTCCGGGGTCTTCGCGAGCGCGACCGCATGCGAACCCTGTACGAGGCGGGCCGTTCGCTGGCCGCGCCGCTCGACCATCCGGGGTTCGGCCCCTTCCTCCGCCGGGTGGAGCAGCTCCTGGACGCCCGTTCGGCGGAGCTGGTGGTCGTTGGGGGCGAGGGGGTCACGATCCACGACCGCCGGGGTTCGGTCTCGGTCCAGGCAGCGACGCCGTCGGGGGACGTGCATCGGCCCCAGGCGTATCTGCCGGTCCGCGACGGCATCCCTCCGCAGGTCGCCGTGATCGGCGCCCCCGGCGCGGCCCGGGGGGCGCTGGCCGTGTACCGGGCCCGGGACCTCTCGACGCAGGAGCGATCCCTGTTCGACGACCTCGCTGCGCAGGTCGGGGCCCGGCTCGCGAACCAGCGCCTGCTCGGCACGGTCGAGGAACAGCGGGCGGAGCTGTCCGACATCATCTCCCACAGCTCGGGCGGCATCTTCGTGGTCTCGCCCGCCGGGGTGATCGAGTCCTGGAACCCCGCCATGGAGCGCATGACCGGCTCGCCGGCGACCCGGGCCGTGGGCCGGACCTGGGCGGACGTGTTCGGCTCCGAGGGGCGGGCCCCGGGCGACCGATCGCCCGGGGACGCCCGGGAGCCCGCCCGGGAGCCCGCCGGGGACATCCTGCTGGTCCGCCCCGACGGGGCCGAACGGTGGATCCGGTACGCCCGCAGCCCCCTCGGCGACCACGACGAGGCCGCGCAGGGCGAGGTGGTTGTGGCCCGCGACATCACGGCCGACCTCGAGTCCGAGCGCCTGCAGGCCGACTTCGTGGGAACCGTGTCCCACGAGCTGCGCACGCCGCTCACGCCGCTCAAGGGGTTCCTGGCGACGCTGATCGCTGGGACGGGCGAGGACGACCCGGCGGCCCGGCAGGAGTACTACCGGATCATGCAGCACCAGACCGACCGCCTCGAACGCCTCATCACCGACCTCCTGGAGATCGCGAGGATCGAGGGCGGCCGGCTGCCGCTGGACGACCGGAGCATCGACGTCACCGGGGTGGTGCAGGGGCAGATCGCCGACTTCACGCGGTACCGGCCCGAGCGGGAGATCCGACTGCGGGCCCCCCGCGCGCCGGTGTTCGCGACCTGCGACCCCTTCCGGGTCGGCCAGGTCGTGTCGAACCTGATGTCGAACGCGCTCAAGTACTCCGACCCGGGCGCGCCGGTGGAGGTCACCGTCACCCCGGCCGGGCACGGGCAGGTCATCGTCTCCGTCCGCGACGAGGGCGAGGGCATCCCGCTCGCGGAGCAGGACCGGGTGTTCGAACGGTTCCACCGTGTCGAGGGGCACCTCACCCGGCGAACCGGCGGGACCGGCCTCGGCCTGTACATCGCCAAGAAGCTCGTCGAGGCGATGCGGGGCCGGATCTGGGTCGTGTCGAACCCGGGGGACGGCTCGACCTTCTCGTTCAGCCTCCCCCGCGGCTGCGGAGCCGGACGCACCGAACGGTGACGGCCCGGCCGACGCCGCCGCGGCCGGCATGCCGTCCGGGGAGGCCCCGCCCGGCCCTGGGACGGAGCCCGCGTGGCTCGTAGGCTAGGGGGCGAACCCGGCGGCGAAACGGTCAGTGTCGACCGTGTCAGGGAGGCGGGGCGCCGGATACGCTGAGCAGGCACCAGTGCTCCGGCGACGAATTCGAGGGGGGAAGGGAAGGTCATGGGCGAGCGACGGCGTGTACTCATCATGGGGGCCGCGGGACGGGACTTCCACAACTTCAACACCGTGTACCGGGACGACCCTGGCACCGAGGTGGTGGCGTTCACCGCAACGCAGATCCCCTTCATCGAGGACCGCACCTACCCCGTCGCGCTCGCCGGCGACCGCTACCCGAACGGCATCCCGATCCACCTCGAGAGCGAGCTCGACCGCCTGATCCGCGAGCTCCGCGTCGACGACGTCGTGTTCTCGTACTCCGACGTGTCCCACGAGTACGTCATGCACCGCGGCTCGCAGGTGCTCGCGGCCGAGGCGAACTTCGTCCTCCTCGGGCCGGGCGCCACCATGATCGACGCGAAGGTGCCGGTGGTGGCCGTGTGCGCCGTCCGGACCGGGGCGGGCAAGAGCCAGACCACCCGAAAGGTCGCGGAGACGCTCAGAGCCGCGGGGAAGCGCTCCGTCGTGGTCCGCCATCCGATGCCGTACGGCGACCTGACGAAGCAGCGCGTGCAGCGGTTCGCCTCGTTCGACGACCTCGAAGCGGCCAACACCACGATCGAGGAGCGCGAGGAGTACGAGCACCACCTGAAGGAGGGCACGGTCGTCTACGCGGGGGTCGACTACGGCGCGATCCTCGAGCAGGCCCAGGAGGAGTGCGACGTGCTGCTGTGGGACGGCGGGAACAACGACCTGCCGTTCTACCGGCCGAACGTCCACCTGGTGGTCGCCGACCCGCTGCGGGCCGGCCACGAGGTGACGTACCACCCGGGCGAAGCGAACCTCCGCATGGCGGACGTGGTCGTCATCAACAAGGTCGACAGCGCGACGCCGGAGCAGATCGCGGCCGTCGAGGGCAGCATCGCGAACGTGAACCCCGGCGCCACGGTGATCCGGGCCGCGAGCCCGGTCACGGCGGACAACCCGGAGGCACTGGTCGGCAAGCGGGTCATCGTCGTGGAGGACGGCCCGACCCTCACCCACGGCGAGATGAAGTACGGCGCCGGCGTGGTGGCGGCGAGGCAGGCCGGGGCGGAGATCATCGATCCCCGTCCGTACGCCGTCGGCA
>DATLUW010000346.1:0-6484 GCA_035577825.1 Actinomycetota bacterium
CTCGCGACGGGATCGACGTGCCCAGCGCCATCCGGTGCGCGACCGAGATCGTCGCCCACGGCTGGAGCGAGGCCGGGATCAACGAGCACCACCTGCAGGCGGCCCGAGCCCGGGTGGCGGAGGTCGGCGCAGCGCAGGTCATCATCGGCGCAGTAGAGGAGAGGTACGCGACATGACGGCCGGAGCGCCGTGGCATGAGCGGTGGCGTCCCCCGGACAGCAACCTGTCCTTCTACGGGGTCGAGTTCTACGACTACAAGCCTGAGGGAGCAGCCAGAATGCCTAGCGTGAACATGTCGATGGCCCCGGTCACGCCACTCGACATCGAGAAGGTCCAGTTCGGCTCGACCCGGTTCCGGCGCGGGTACGACGAGGACGAGGTGGACGTGTTCCTCGACCGGTTGTGGTGGACCCTGAAGAACCACGGCCTGGACCGGACGCTGATCAACGGGATCGCCGAACGGGCGCTCGCCGTGAAGCGGCCGACCGTCGCCGACCTGCGCACCGCACTCGAGGCGATCCGGCAGGCCTGCGAGATCGGGCTCGACGAGGAAGGCCGCAGGCCCGAAGCCCGAGCCGGTGGCAAGATCGACTGGTCCTCCGTGCTCGAGCTGCCCGACAGCGAGACCACCGACGACAGGGAGCTGGAGCTGTGAGCGAGCAGGAGCAGTTCGGCCGGAACAACACGATGGTGATCCGCGGGACGAACCACCCGCGGCACTGGCGGGAGGTCGAGGTCGGCGAGGACTCCGGATGCTGGCGCTCCGACGGCCAGCCCGGACCCGGCCCCGTCGTGTGGGTCACCCGCGAAGGCGTGCGCGTCTCCGGGATCCGCCCCGACCTCAACCCCGGGGCGGCCCGCTGGCTGGGCAACCGGCTGATCGAAGCCGCCGCCGTCTACGAGACCGTGTTCGGCGGGGACGGCTCGCTGCCGAAGAACGGCGGGCACCGCCCCGTCCGGCAGCTCGACGTGATGACCCTCCCCGACACCCTGAAGGAAGACTAGGAGAAGAAGATGACCCGTCGGATCGCAGCAACCGCCATCGCCGTACTCATGCTCGGGGTCGCCACCGCCGTCCCCGCGCAGGCGTCCACCTTCACCGGAGGCCCGGTCACTACGACGACGTTCACCCCGAACGCCCGCGCCGTCCTCCGCTGCACCGCGCACGTCCACAACACCGGCCCGTGGAGCTACGGCACCGCCTACCACATGTGCCGCAACCTGTACGGGAACCCGCGATGACCCCCGAGGTCGAGCAGGCGCTAGCCCTACTCCGAGCACGGGCTGTCGGACGGGGCGTCCTCGGGGCCGTGGAGACGGTCGCTGCCGCCCTGGCCGACGCGGATGCCCGGGTCGGCCGCGTCGTGGCGCTGTGTGAGGACAAGCGCGCCGAGAGTGTCGATGGTGGCCGGGCCGACGTTGACACTCTGTGGCCCTCCGACGTACTTGCCGCCCTGGCCGACGCGGAACGCCGCGCCACCGAGGCCGAGGCCGAGGCGGTGCCGACGTTGCGACGAAAGATCGCGGCGCTAGAAACGGCTCTCGCCCGAGAGCACGCTCGCACGGCTGCGCCGGGGCAGGCTCTTACGGCAGTCGATGACCTCCTCTCTGCGCTTACGGCGACACGAGCGAGGCTCACCAACCTGCGCGACGCCCTCGCCCCCGCCGCCGAGCCCACCCCCACCGGCCCGCGCACCGTCGCCGAAGCTGAGGAGATCTGATGAACCTAGGACGGATGAAGGTCGGGGAGACACTGCTGGACATCGTCGAGATCCGGCTCTGCCACGGCCGGAACCGCATCTGCCGCAGCGTCAACGGGATCCCCGGGTTCGACATCGTCGGGCAGGTGACCGGGCCCATCCCCGCCGACCGCGGGCGCGTCACGCTGTTCACCAACGACCGCGCCCAGGTGGCGACCGAAGGCGCAGCCGTGATCGATATACCGGAGACTCGCGGTACGCTGCGGGTCACCTACCACCTCGGTGTCTTCGACATCCAGCCCGGGCCCCCCACCAGGAGGCCGAGAGAGGGACTGCTGTGACCGCGATCGAGATCGTCTCCTACTCCGAGCTCGACACCTACCGGCAGTGCCCGCTCAAGCACCAACTCGGGTACCGCGAGAGGTGGGTCAGCTCCGAGCAGAAGCCCGCCCTGGCGAGGGGAACCGTCTGGCACTCCATGTCCGAAGCGCACTACCGCGTCATCCAGCGCGCCCAAGCCGCCGACCACCCGCTGCACAACTGGCGGAAGGACGAGGCGCTGGAGGGCCAGCTCCAGATCGAGGCGCGGCAAGCCGCCGTGCGCGCGCTCACCGGCAGCGGGATCAACGACGAAGAGGTCGACCTGCTCTGGTGGATGTACGAGGGCTACGTCAAGATGTGGGGGCTCGACCCCCAGTGGCGGATCCGCGCCGTCGAGCACAACGTCGTCATCCCCCTGCGCGAGCCGAGCGGACGGAAGTCCCGGTTCCGGGTCAAGGCGAAGATCGACCTGGTCGTCGACCGGCTCGACCTGCCCGGCACCCCCACCGTGATCGTCGACCACAAGAGCGGCCGGAACTTCGCGTCCGGCAAGGAGCTCGACATCGACGATCAGTTCTCACTCTACGAGTGGCTGCTACGATCCGTCGGGAAGCCGTGCCTCGGCTCCATCCACAACGCGGCACGCACCCAGCGGAACAAGGGGCCGATGGCGCTCGAGGACAGATTCGCACGCACGCCGATGGCCCGAGGGCCGGAGGAGCTCGACTACGTCGCCACCGACGCGCTGAAGGTCGCGAAGGCGACCCGCACCCCACCGGAGCGCCGCTACAGCTCACCCAACCCCGAGACCTGCAAGTGGAAGTGCGACTTCCTCGACGTCCACATGGCGCACCGGAAGGGCGCGGACCTGCAGCAGGTGCTCGGCGCGTTCGGCTTCACCCAGAACTTCGACCGGCACTAGGCCGGTCGGGAAGCAGGAGGAACAGGATGGTTCGGATCCGGAAGCTGGCCGCGGCGCTCGCGCTGCTCGCCACGCTCGCAGTCAGCCTGGGAGTCGCAGCCCCCGCCCAGGCAGACACCTACGTCTACAACGGCGGCTACTGCTACATCGACGGGAACAAGTTCAACGTCGACTCGCAGGTCTACACCAACAGCAGCACCGGGCTGCGCCGATGGAACGACAACACCGACCAGTACAACCCGGTCTCCGCCGCGACCTACATCGCCGACGTCTACAACGGCTCGGTCTACGGCTCGATCTCCCAGCCCGGCTGGGTCGGGTCCAAGCACTGGGCGTGGACGTACGGCGCAGGCGCATTCTCCTACCCGTACAACGGCGACTACCTGAAGTTCACCGTCTCGAACGGTGGCGGCAGCTGCAACGTCTGGCTCTACCTCGACATGCACTGGGCGCGCACCGACAACGCAACCTGACCTATCCATCAAGCACCGGCCCGGGCGTGGTGGAGGGGAGCGTCCGGGCCGGTAACTTGGGGCCTGTGGTAGGGTAGCGGAGCCGCGATGGTCGGAGGGGCCGCGCGGATCGACTGGGCGTACCCCAGAGGGATGAGAGGAGCACCGACCTTGCCTAAGGCAGGGGCGGCCACAAAGGCCGCCGCAACACCGACCCCCGCCGAAAGCCCGGCGGCACCGCCCGAGGCCGCGAAAGAGGCCAAAACGGGCGGAAGAACCCCCAAGGTGACACCGCCGAGCGGCGGACCCAGCGCAGCCACCAGCCTCGCCGACAGCGAGGAGTACCTGAACCTGCTGTGGTGGGGTCGCGAAGGATCGGGCAAGACCACCGACCTCGCGACCGCCGCGAACCGCGGCCGGACCCTGGTGGTCAACGCAGAAGGCGGACTGAAGAAGAAGCCCCTGCGCGACTGGGGGATCGACCTGAACAACATCGTGCCGTGGCCCGACCGGACCCGCTCCGAGCTCGAGATCAACTACGACACGATGGACCAGCTGCTGTGGCAGCTCAAGGCGGAACTGCTGGCCGACCCCGGCTCGTGGTACGCCGTCGGGTGGGACTCCGGCTCCGAGCTCTACGACGCGTTCGTCGCCGACGTGCGCGCCGCCGAGGTCGAGCGGAACAACCGGTACCCCGAGAGCAGCCCGAAGCGGAAGGAGTTCCGGGAGAACCCGTTCTTCACCGACCGCGGTGACTACGGGATCGCGACCGAGCAGCTGCGCACGCTGCTCCGGCGCTACCGGGACCTGCCCTGCCACTTCCTGGTCACTGCACTCGAGCGCCGCGACATCGACGCCGACACCAGCGAGGTCGTCTACGGCCCCGCCGTCGGGCCCGCCTTCCAGAAGAGCCTGCTGGGCTACGTCGACGTCGTGCTCGCCGTCAAGGCGAGCGAGCTGCGGGTCGGACCCGACCCCGAGACCGACGTCGTCGACGTCTACCGGGCGCAGGTCCACACCACCGGCCGGAACCGCGCGAAGGACCGGCTCAAGAGCCTGCCCCGCGTGATGGCCAACCCCACCTTCGAGCGGATCCTCGCGTACGTCAACGAGGAGCTGACCGAAGCCGACGACCCGGTGCAGAAGGAGTACCTCGAGGCACGGGCCGAGCACAAGCGCTGGACCGAAGGGAAGGCGGCCAGCACGGGAGGTGAGGACGCGGAGGGGGACACCGCCGAGTAGTACCGCGCGATGCCCGCCCCGGGCGGAACCCCGGGAGACATGAAAGCACAGACACACGAAAGGAACAAGCCAGATGCCGAAGCTGCCCAAGGCCATCCAGAAGGCCGCGGACGACGCGAAGCTGCAGGACTTCAGTGCCCTGCCCGCCGGGCTGTACCTGATCCGGGTCACCGAGGTCAAGACCGACGGCCAGTCGTCGAACAAGAACCCGATGTGGACCCTGACCCTCGAGGTCGAGGGCGGGCCGAACGACCTGACCGAGGACAAGCACAAGGGTCGGAAGCTGTGGGAGAACCTGGTCCTGACCGAGGCCGCCGCGTGGAAGGTCAAGCAGGTCTTCAACGCGCTCGGGTTCACCATGGACTCCGACGCGGACGAGTTCCTCAACGAGCGGGCGGTCGTGCAGGTCACCCAGCGCGAGATCGAGCAGGGGAACCGCAAGGGTGAGATGGGCAACAACATCACCCGCTGGGCCTCCGCCGACGACGCCGAGGCATCCGCCCCGGTCGCCGCGTCGGACGGCGAGGACGACTACTGAGCCGACCCTAGCGCCGGTGCAGTAACCCGGGGCGTGGCCTACGATTGTGGGTCGCGCCCCGGTCCGTCTCAGAAGAAGGGAACCACCAGATGGCAAAGACGCCGCTGGAGATCGCACGCGAGCTGGCCGCCGCCGGGCTGAACGTGCTGCCCGCCGGAGTGGGGAAGAAGGCCCCGCTGGTCTCCTGGGCGCGATTCCAGACCGAGCGCACCGAGCCGAAGCTCAGCCAGTGGTTCGGCGGGGGCGACCGGAACTACTGGGTGGCGACCGGCCAGATCTCCTCCGTGCTCGTGCTCGACTGCGACAGCGGCCCCGCCGAGGAGTACTGGCGCGAACGGCTGCGCGACTACACCGACGTCGACGACGAGGGGAACCACACCCACATCCTCGACCGGACCACCACCGCGAAGACCCGCCAGGGCCACCACTACTGGTTCCGGCTCCCGGCCAACACCCCGGTGGCGTCCTGGTCGTACCACAAGGGCGACGTGCAGTTCGACGTGCGGGCCGACGGGACCGGCGTGATCGTCCCGCCGAGCGTGCACGAGAGCGGGCACGTCTACGAGTGGGTGCGCGGGCTGGAGGCGATGGTCGACCTCGTGCCGGAGCTGCGCGGCCCCGAGAAGAGCATGGCCGCCGAAGCCAGCGGGGGAGGCGACGGGCCGCGGTCGATGCTGACCCACCTGCTCGAGTCGCCACCCGAACACGGCAAGCGCAACGACTGGTTCACCAAGGTCTGCGGGCACTACGCCTTCCAGTTCCGCGACCGCGAGGACGCCTACCAGTTCCACGTGCGGCAGGCATACGCGAACATGCCGGACCAGCACGACGCCGAAGAAGCCGAGAAGACGATCAAGAGCGTCTGGGCGAAGGAGCAGCGGAAGGACGAGGATGGCGTCCTGCAGGCCGGGCCCGCCAACGGCTACCTAGTCCCCGGCGAACGCTGCCTGCTCACCCCCGTCCAGCGGGAGGTCAACGAACAGAAAGTGGTGTCGCTGGAGGAGTGGGCCGACTTCGACATCCGCGCCGTCGGCGTGGTCGAGTCCGACGCCGACCCCCGCGTCTACGACGTCGCGATCTACCGGAAGCGCCAGGGCGACCAGCGCGCCGACCTGCTGCCATCGAAAGTGATCGCCGACGGGAAGGCGCTGGCGGCCTGGCTCGCGAACCACGGCGTCTCGATCCTCGCCCCCACCGGGAAGCAGCTCGCCGGAGCGGCGCGGGACAGCGCGAGGCTGCTGCGCTACATCGAGCACCAGGATCCACCGCACTTCAAGACCGTGCCCTGCCTGGGCTGGCACGGCGAGGA